>JBHAFM010000166.1:0-20858 GCA_041856175.1 Sediminibacterium sp. | reverse complement strand
CTTTTCTTTTTTCTGTTTGCCTTCAACAATACCGCGGATAGCACCACCAACAAAAATGGGCAAGGTGGTAGCCAATGGCAGGTATACACCTATGGCAAAACTCAACGATTTAATACCGCAGAGTTCCATCGTCACCGCAAGGAACATGCCCACCATTACATATTGCCAGTCGAGGTTTTGCGATAAAATACCTTTGATCAGTGTGGCCATTAAAGTAGCCTGCGGCGCCGGGTATTTTTCTGAACCGATGGCATGGTGTATTCCCTGTTGCAGCATTTCAGCGGAAGGCTTGTCGAGAAATTTCACCGTAAACCCTATGACGACAGAAGAAACGATCGCACCCACAAACAATGCAATCTGCTGGTTGCGTGGCGTAGCGCCTACAATATAACCGCTCTTCAGATCCTGTGACGTACCGCCCGCATTGGCTGCAGCAATACAGATCATGCCGCCCACTACCAGCACCAGGGGTTCGTAGGCTTTACCTGTCCAGCCAACACTTAAAAAAATAAGGCTCGTGCCCATGATGGTGGCAATTGTCATACCACTGATGGGACTATTCGATGTTCCTATCAACCCCACAATGCGCGAGGCCACGGTTACAAACAAAGCGCCGAACAGCAACACCAGTATACCGATGAATAATTTCTGTAGAATATTATCGCCCGGCACCTGCGGAAGAAATGCGATCAGCAGGATCAACCCGACACTCCCAAAACCAACGACTTTCAGGTTGAGGTCTTTTTCCGTACGCAGGACAGATGGCGCATTTTCACCTTTGTTTGCTTTTAAAGAATCAATGCTGCCCTTTACAGATTTGACAATCGTAGGAATGGTTTTGACCAATGTAATGATACCACCTGCTGCTACAGCACCTGCACCCACCTGCCGTATGAATGCATAATAAACAGCGGATGCATAATCGGCAAAATGATGCGTTGCAGGATTCCATCCTCCCTTACCACCCGGCTTGGTAATATCGGCTAAGTAACCCAGCTTCGCCAATTGTATCGCAATTACATCAGCAGGTACCAACGATGACAGCAAGGGGATGAATACCAGCCAGCTCAGTACACTGCCAGCCACTAACACGCCGGCAATGCGTGGCCCGATAATATAACCCACACCTAAATATTCGGGTGTGATCTCCCCGCTCACTTTTGCTGATGGAAAAAATTTATTGAGCTGTTTGGTGGCATAAAAAGGTGTCTCTGCAATCACGTGCAATATCTTTTGTAGTGTGGCATATACCAATGCCACACCTAATCCCCAGAAAGCTGTCTTTGCAAAATCGCCACCTTTCTCTCCTGCTTTCAGTACATCGCCGCAGGCAGTTCCTTCGGGATAAGGAAGCGTATCGTGTTCGTTAACGATCAGCGCCTTGCGCAGGGGTATCATCAGCAAAGTACCCAGCAACCCGCCCACAATAGCCAGGATGAGTACGGTGAGGTAATTAAAATAAGCAGCACTGTCGGGTGATGATAAATAGAGAAATCCTGGCAAGGTAAATGCCACACCGCCTGCGATACTTTCACCTGCAGAACCTGTGGTTTGGATAATATTATTTTCAAGGATCGTGGTCTTTAAAAACCGCCTCCCCAGTGTAATGGCGATCACCGCAATGGGGATGGAAGCAGAAACGGTGAGCCCCGCTTTCAATGCCAGGTACACCGTAGCGGCGCCAAAGATGATCCCGAATAAACTGCCTACTAAAAGCGACTTGACTGTAAGTTCCTTTACGCTGGCATCCGGAGCAACAAATGGCTTGAACGTTTTTTTGACTTGGGACATAGACAAATTTTTAGTGCATGCAAGAAAAAGGAGGTTCAAAAGGTATAATCATTACTTTCGGACTTCCATAAAATTTCAAAATACGATTTATGCCTGATATACAAAATGAGCCAAAGAAAGGTAAAATGCCCAAATCAGTGCCATTTATTATTGGCAATGAAGCGGCGGAGCGTTTCAGCTTTTATGCCATCCGCGCCATTATGCCCACTTTCCTGGTAGCTCAGTTTTTTAATCCCGCACACAATCCGGCCATGCAGTCCATGGCAGAAGCCCGCGCCAATGAACTGTCGCACCTGTTCGTATTTTTTGCTTACATGATGCCGCTGGTGGGAGGTATTGTGGCTGACTGGTTCTTTGGAAAATATAAAGTGATCCTCTATGTATCTATACTGTATGCTGTAGGCAACTTAGTACTGGCAACATCAACACATGAGCTCAGCATGTTCTCTATCGGGCTTGTGGTGATAGCCATTGCAGCAGGTGGTATCAAATCATGTGTATCGGCCAATGTGGGTGACCAGTTCGACAAATCGAACCAGCACCTTCTTTCAAAAGTATACGGCTGGTTTTATTTCAGCATCAATTCCGGTTCGGTATTGTCAACTTTACTGATCCCGATTGTTTACAATAAATACGGCCCAGAAATTGCTTTTGGCATACCCGGCATTTTAATGTGCGTAGCCACTTTTATTTTCTGGCTGGGAAGAAACCAATATGTGAAAATGCCGCCCACTGGTATTAAGAAAGAAAATTTTTTGTGGATATCACTCTACGCCATTAAACAACTGTTCACTAAAAGAAGTGGCCTAACGGTATGGAAGGCTGTTGCACAAAAATATTCAGCACAGTCGATCGATGGCGTACAGGCTGTTTACCGTATCCTGATGGTGTTTGCTTTTACGCCTGTATTCTGGGCCTTGTGGGACCAGAACCTGTCTGAATGGGTATTACAGGCCACCAAGCTCGACCGGCACATTTTCGGTTACCAGTTCCTGCCCGAACAGATACAAACTTTTAACCCTATCTTTCTGGTGAGCATGATACCTGTTTTCACTTATTGGATTTTCCCTTTCTTTGAAAAACTGGGACTCAAGCCCACCCCGCTGCGTAAAATAGGCACGGGCCTCTTTCTTACCGCTATCTCATTCGTCATCATAGCCCTTATACAGGAAAAAATAGACCAGGGCCAGCATCCCACAGTATGGTGGCAGATACTGGCCTATTTTATACTGGCAGCGGCTGAAGTATTGGTATCGGTTACCTGCCTGGAGTATGCCTATACCCAATCGCCCAAATCAATGAAAAGTACCATGACGGCACTCTACCTGCTGGGTATTTCATTGGGGAATATCTTCACCAGTATGGTCAATAACAGCATTGCCAATAATGGCTTCTTTGCTAAGTTCACCGGCGCCAGCTATTTCTGGCTGTTCATCGGTATCCTGCTGGCATTTTTTGTCCTTTACCTGTTCGTGGCCAAGCGGCTTCCCGAAAAAAGCTACCTGAACGAGGAAAGCCCTGCTTCCTAAAAAAAATAAATACTTTCGCGCCACCAATTATATCATACCATGAATATCCTATTACTTGGCTCCGGCGGACGGGAACATGCATTAGCCTGGAAAATGACACAGAGCCACCATTGCGACCAGTTATTTATTGCGCCCGGGAATGCAGGTACTACAGCCTACGGCACCAATCTCCCTATCAGTGTCACCGATTTTGAAGCAGTAAAGACTGCATGCATCACACATGATATCGGCATGCTGGTGGTAGGGCCCGAAGAACCGTTGGTGAAAGGTATCTATGATTTTTTTCAGCAGGATGCCCAACTGCAACACATTACCGTAGTAGCGCCTTCTGCTGCTGCTGCACAACTGGAAGGAAGTAAAGCCTTCAGTAAAAAATTCATGCAGCGCCACAACATCCCAACAGCCGGTTATGCGGAGTTTACAAAGGATTCTTTTGAAGCGGGGAAAAATTACATTGCGGCACATAGTTTACCTGTTGTTTTAAAAGCAGACGGACTCGCAGCAGGCAAAGGCGTGGTCATAGCAGTTACACACGAAGAAGCATTGCAGGTATTTGAAGCAATGATCATCAACAAACAATTCGGCGACGCCAGCAGTAAAGTGGTGATCGAAGAATTTTTGCAGGGTATTGAAGTGAGTGTGTTTGTGCTGACAGATGGCGAACACTACCAGCTGATTGGTCACGCCAAAGATTACAAGCGCATCGGTGAAGGCGATACCGGCTTAAACACAGGCGGTATGGGCTGTGTAAGCCCCGTTCCTTTTATGGATGAGGACTTCATGAATAAAGTGGAAACACGCATCATTAAGCCTACCGTAGCGGGATTGAAAGAAGAAGCACTGGTATACCATGGTTTTATTTTCTTCGGCCTGATGAATCAAAACGGGGAACCTTTTGTGATCGAATACAACTGCCGCATGGGCGACCCTGAAACAGAAGTGGTGATGCCGAGACTGCAAACAGACCTGGTAGCGCTGTTTGCAGCAATGGATAATGGCACGTTAATTGATACTAATATTGCCTTTGATGAAAGAAGCTGTTGTACTGTCATGGCAGTGAGCGGGGGCTATCCGGGCGATTACCAGAAGAACATACCGATAAACGGACTCAAAGAAGCAGGCGATCATAAAGATACCATCGTATTTCATGCCGGAACCAAACAAACCGGCGATGCAGTAGTAACCAATGGTGGCAGGGTTTTGGCAGTTAGCGCTTATGGAAATGACATCACAGAAGCGGTGAATAAATCCAGGAAAGTACTGGAAAAGATCAGTTTTGAAGGTATGTATTTCAGGCAGGATATCGGGTACGAATTCGCATAAAGCGGGCAGTGGTGAGCAACCACTGTTCCTTCACCATCGTCTTCTTCAAAAATCAATAAATTGAGCTTTGTTAATTCAAGCAAATTCAACCACCTTTGCAAGGCATTAGTTAACAAATAAGAACTTTTTATATACAATGGGATTGTTCAACTTTTTTACGCAAGAGATTGCGATGGACCTGGGTACAGCTAATACCCTTATCATACATAACGACGAAGTAGTAGTAAATGAGCCTTCTATCATTGCCCTCAACAGGAATAATATGAAAGAAGTGCTGGCTGTGGGCAGGAAGGCGCTGATGATGCACGAAAAGACCCACGAAAGCATCCGTACTGTTCGTCCCCTGAAAGACGGTGTAATTGCCGATTTTAATGCTGCCGAGCTCATGATCCGGGAGTTGATCAAGATGATCTACCCTAAAAAACCCCTGTTTCCCCCCAGCTGGCGGATGGTGATCTGCATCCCTTCCTCTATTACCGAGGTGGAGAAACGTGCGGTGCGCGACAGTGCCGAGCAGGCGGGCGCCAAAGAAGTGTACATGATCCATGAACCCATGGCCGCTGCCCTGGGTATTGGCATAGATGTAGAAGAACCCGTAGGTAATATGATCATTGATATCGGGGGCGGAACCACCGGTATCACCGTAATTGCCCTGGCTGGTATTGTGTGTGACCAGAGTATCCGTATTGCAGGTGATGAATTCACCGCCGATATTATGGAAGCCCTGCGCCGTTACCACAGCCTGCTGATTGGCGAGCGTACTGCCGAGCAGATCAAGATACATGTGGGCGCTGCCATGAAAGACCTCGACAGCCCGCCGGATGACCTTCCGGTGAACGGACGTGACCTGGTAACGGGTATTCCCAAACAGATCATGGTAAGCTACCAGGAAATTGCAGAAGCATTGGATAAAAGCATTTTCAAAATAGAAGAAGCCATCCTGAAAGCGCTCGAAACAACGCCGCCGGAACTGGCCGCCGATATCTATCGCAGGGGATTGTACCTGACTGGTGGTGGTGCATTGTTACGCGGATTGGACAAACGTTTAAGCGCCAAGATCAAATTACCCGTACATGTAGCGGATGATCCGTTAAAAAGCGTGGTGCGCGGTACCGGCCTTGCCTTAAAGAATTATCAGCGGTTTCCATTTATAATGAGATAAAATTAAATGTCTGATGTCTGATTTGTAAAAAAATCAGACATCCCCCAATCAGATATTTCCACTGTGCTGTGAAAAACATTTTTCTATTCATAAGACGATACTTCACTTTTCTCAGCTTTTTGCTGTTACAGGTTGCGGCTATCGTTCTGTTGAGTAATGCCAGTAAAACACACGAGGCTTTTTTTTCAGCTGCTGTCAATGACGCTACCGGCAATATCAGCAGCCGCTACAGTAACCTGCACAGTTATTTCATCCTCAAGGAAACCAACCGGCAATTAGCCGAAGAAAACAGCAGGCTCAGGAATTTATTGCCGGCTAATTTTCAGGCGCCCGACAGCACCCGCAAAACATTCATCGACACATTGGTGCGTGACAGCCTGGGCCGTTACCGCAAATTCACTTACCTGCCTGCCAAAGTAATTGGCAACACGGTTACACTTCAAACCAATTTTATTACCCTTGAGCGGGGCAGCCTCCAGGGCGTGAAAAAGGGAATGGCAGTAGTGGGTCCGGAAGGTATTGTTGGGGTTGTTGTTGAAACCAGCAATAATATCAGTCGCGCCATGAGCTTACTCCACCGCAACAGTAAGGTGAGCGCCATGCTGAAAAAAGACAATTATGCCGGCAGTATTGAATGGGATGGCGCTGACCCTTCTTACCTCTTACTAAAGAATATAAGCAAGACCGCCAAAGTAAATAAGGGAGATACGGTAGTTACCAGCAACTATTCTGCCAACTTCCCTTCTCACCTGATGATTGGAACCGTAACGGGCATCAGTTCTGATCCGTCGAGTAATTTTTACCTCTTAAAAGTTAAAACAGCTACTAATTTTTTCAGTCTCCAATATGTAAACCTGGTTGAGAACGCACGTTATGCTGAACAGGTTGCACTGGAAAATACACCTGCCAAGAACCCATGAGCGACCTGTTGAGAAATATCGTCCGTTTCCTCCTCTTCATCCTGCTCCAGGTGTTCATCCTGAATGAAGTGCCGCCATTGCACCAGTTCATTGTACCCTATCTCTATTTCTTATACATTCTCTGGTTACCATTCAAAACCAACCGGATATTTTTATTGTTACTCAGTTTTGCCTTCGGATTGACCCTTGACTTTTTTACCGGCACTCCCGGCCTGCACGCAGCGCCATGTGTGCTCATTGCTTTTATCCGCCCCTTCCTGCTCAGCATGCTGATTCCCCAGGAAACAACCGGGCAAAGCTATGCAGAGCCCAGCATCAAAAGCATGGGTATTGCGCCTTATAGCCTGTACATCGTATTGCTCACATTTATCCATCATTTTTATTTAGTGCTGATCGAATGGTTGCAGTTTGGCAACTTTGTATATTTTATTGGCAAAGTGGCCGGTACTACGGCAGTAAGTTTATTATTGATCTTCCTGGCAGAAATGCTGTTCCCGCGCAAAGGAAGGTACAAGACGAATGCTGCTTAGGTGAACCGGCGGTCAACAAAATATTTTTTGTAAGTATGTACTTCAAACAAGCAACTTTGCGTAGTACTTCACACATATTTCACATCTTTCACTAATCAGGTATGTCGGCATTTAATCAGAACAGGAGTCGCGTGGTGCAGATCATATTCGCAGGTGTTTTCCTGGCGATCGTGGGGCAACTGGTCAACCTTCAGTTATTTTCTGCCAAGTATAAACTGGCAGCGGAAAACAATGCCATCTACCGGAAAATAATGTATCCTGACCGCGGCATCATCTACGACAGGAAGAAAAGAAGCATGCTTGAAAACACCATCAGCAATGACCTTACAGTGATCCCGTCCGAAGCAAAAGGTATTGACACAATGGCCTTATGCAACCTGCTGGGTATTGATACGGCGGAATACAGGAAAAGGATGCGCGAGATCATCTTTAAGAACACAAGCGTCAAAACAAGTGTATTCGAACCCTTGCTGACACCCGAAATGTATGCCCGCCTGTATGAGAACATGTATAAGTTTCCCGGGTTTACATTGAGTGAACGTTCTATCAGGTCTTATCCTTTCAACACCGCGGCGCAGGTATTGGGGTATATCGGAGAAGTGGATACTTCTTTCCTTCGCAGGCACAGAGAAGAGGGTTATGAGATGGGCGATTATACCGGGATGAACGGACTGGAGCGGACTTATGAGCGGGTATTAATGGGACAACGCGGTATCAAACGTTTTATCAGGGATAATAAAAGCCGCATCCAGGGACCTTACGAAAATGGCATATTTGATACTTCGGCCATTGCGGGCAGGAACCTGTTTACAGGCATGGACGTTGAAGTACAGCAGCTGGCAGAAAAATTACTCCAAAACAAGATTGGCAGTGCGGTTGCCATCAATCCTAAAACCGGCAGTATCATTGCAATGGTCTCCAGTCCGGGCTATAATCCAAATGTGCTCACAGGCAATACCCGGAAAAAGAACCTGGCAAGGATGTTAATGGATACGTCAAAACCGATGTATAACAGGGCCATCAAAGGACAATACCCGCCCGGTTCTACTTTTAAACCGCTGGGAGCGCTGGTTGCGCTGGATGAAGGATTGATCAACCCACGGTACGGTTATCCCTGCTATGGCTCCTATGATGTCTGTGGCGTGCATGTACGATGTGAGCATAAGGATCCGGGGCATTCCTCCAACCTGCGGATCGCCCTCGCCAATTCATGCAACTCCTATTTTTCACAGCTGTTCAGAATGGCGATAGATAATCCTGCTTACCATAACGCAGAAAAGGGATATGTAAAATGGAAGGAATACATGAATGCATTTGGTTTAGGTACCAAACTCGAAGTAGATCTGCCCAGCGCCGATATAGCCAGCATACCTTCCGTAGCGCGTTATAATAAAGATTTTGGCGGCTCCGGAAGATGGAACAGTTGTAATATACTCACATTGGGCATAGGACAGGACAGAATGACGGCAACCCCTTTACAGTTGGCCAATGCCATGTGTATCATTGCCAACAAAGGCTATTATTATGCGCCTCATTTTGTTGATAGTATCGAAAACGAATCGGTTGAAGATACCCTTTATATGAACAAATACCGCCTTAAGCATACCGTTACACATACGACTGATGACGTGTACGAAGCAGTGCATGAAGGGATGCATGATGTAACTGTTTATGGTACCGCCGCCAATATCAAGGTGCCGGGCGTGGAATATTGCGCTAAAACAGGTACAGCACAAAACCCGCACGGAAAAAACCACTCCCTTTTCGTATGTTTTGCGCCGAAGGATAATCCGAAAATAGCAGTGGCTGTAGTAGTTGAAAATGCAGGCTACGGCGCCACCTGGGCCGGCCCCATTGCCGCTTTCATGATGGAAAAATACCTGAATGATTCGATCGCAGGTGACAGGCTCGCAGAAGTGGAGCGGATAGCAAAAGCCGACCTGATACCGACAGCCATCAGGCAATGGTACGCTAAGAAAGATTCTATCCGTCAGGCCAAACTCATCAGCGAAGAACCCGTTCAGGCAGAAACCGCTGCCATAGAAGCGCCTAAAAGTACCTTCATACCGGAAACATATCCTTCAGGAAAGCAGCCGGGCAATTCAAAGAAGCAGGATAGCCCAAGGTCAACGGTACCAATACTCAATCCTGAAAACAAAAGAAAACAGAAAGACAGTAAATAAACCATGAGCAGAAATCAAAACAACATATCACAAGGCGTTGACTTTACCGTTATATGGCTGTATGCCATCCTGGTAAGCATTGGCATCCTGTGTATCTTCATGGTGGAATACCGCTTTGGCACCAACTGGGCACAGGCCTTCCTCGGCGGCAAGACCAATTACAGCAAGCAATTCATTTTTGCCGGTGTTTGTACTATTCTGGCCACTTTTATTTTGCTGACAGATAGCAAACTCTTTACAGCATTGGCCAACCTCTTATATGCATTTGGCATCTTACTGATGCTTGCAACATTTGTTTTGGGTAAGAACATCAATGGTTCTAAAAGCTGGATACCCCTGGGTGCAGGCTTTAACCTGCAGCCTGCTGAGCTTTGTAAAATATTTACCGCCCTGGCATTGGCCAAATACCTGTCGAGACAGGAAATAGATTTCAGTAAACCCAGGTCACAGCTTATTGCCGGCATTATTGCCATTACGCCCGCTGCCTTATCAATACTCCAGCACGAACTCGGTCTTGCCCTCGTATATTCCGCCTTTCTTGTTGCCATGTACCGCGAAGGTTTGCCTGCTCAGTTCCTGATCATTGGTTTCTCCTTTGCAGTATTGGTGGTGGCTACCCTTGTGTTGGAACCGAACTTACTGGCAGTGATCCTTACCCTGATTGCAGCAGTACTTATTCTCCTGCTGCGCAAACAGGTAAAAAGAAAAAAAGGACTGCTGACATTGATCATTGGCGTATGGCTGTTGTGTGTAGGAGTGCAACGCTTCGCAGTTCCTTATATCTTTAATAATGTATTCGAGTGTTACCAGAGTACCCGCATCTACAGCATGGTGGGTAAAGAATATGATTGCAACCAGAACAGGAAAGCACAACGAAAAGCTGCCAACGAAAAAGCTGCCCGGAAACCGGATGACTATAATGTACGTCAAAGCAAGATCGCCATCGGATCGGGTGGTTTGTTAGGACGCGGGTTTTTAAAAGGCACGCAGACAAGAGGTAAATACGTACCCGAACAACATACCGATTTTATCTTCACTTCGCTTGGGGAAGCGTTTGGCTTTGCCGGTTGCCTTACATTCCTCTTACTCTACCTGTTCCTGTTGTACCGTATTGTAAAAATAGCCGAGCGGCAGCGAAGTACCTTCAGCCGCGTATATGCTTATAGTGTAGCCAGCATTATCTTTTTCCATATCGCTGTTAATGTAAGCATGACCATTGGCTTATTCCCGATCGTGGGTATCCCGTTACCGTTAGTCAGCTACGGAGGATCTTCACTGCTGACATTTACCGTACTTATATTTATTATGCTGCGGTTAGACGCAGACCGGCACATGGTGTTAAGATGATCTAAAAAATTCGCAGATGAACATTATTCCGCTTTCAGAAGGCGCATTCACGGTAGACAAGACCAAAGTCTTTGTTCCTTTTGATACTGATGCAGATGAATTGAACAGCAGGCCCGTTGGCAGTATACTGGTAGAAGTACAGCCATTTGTCATAGTTACTGATAAAGATGTGGTACTGCTTGATACCGGGTTGGGTTATAATAATGCCGATGGCACACCGCAACTGCATCATAACCTGCTGAAAGCTGGCATCAATCCTTCACAGGTAACAAAAGTCCTGATGAGCCACCTGCACAAGGATCACGCTGGAGGAATAACCATAACAGCTGCCGGCAACGGCGAACGTTTCATCAGTTTTCCCTATGCTACTTATTATGTACAGCGAAGGGAATTTGATTTTGCAATGGGAATTGGCAGCGCTTCCTATATCACGGAAGACTTTACCCTGTTAGACGAATTCAGCCGTGTGGAGTGGCTTACGGATGATGAAGGATGGATCGGCGACAATATCCATTATGAGCTCACCGGTGCACACAGCAAGTTTCACCAGGTATTCAGTTTAATAGAAGAAGATAAAAAGGTTTTTTTCGGTGGCGATGATGCACCGCAGTTCCAGCAAATGAAAAGCCGTTTTATAGCGAAATATGATTATGATGGGAAAAAATGTATGCAGCTGCGCCAGCAATGGTGGGAAGAAGGACAGCAGGAGCACTGGACTTTCTTATTTTATCATGATATACAAACGCCTGTGTGGCCGCAGGCAGTTAATTAATTGCTGCCATTCTTTCTCCGTTGCTCAGCCCGGTCCAGCAATTCCCGCTTTACCACATTGTTAAACTCCCTGTCAATAGTCAATGCCCTGTTGACACGTTCATCTGAGCCAAGTATCTTTTTTAATTCAACCCGGTACCTTTTACGGATATTTAATACCCTTTCTTCATTGGCAAGTATATCAGTGCTTTCTTCCTGCCTTGCTTTTTTCATATCATCCTGGTAATCATAATAGGCGGGCCAGTATTTTTGAGATTCCTCATTGGTAAGCAACAGTTGCTTGGTAACAAAGGCAATTTTAAGGCCCGCAATACTGGGTGCAACAGCCTGCGCTGCCGGTGGCGTTGCCTGCTGGGCAATGACCTGGGAACAGATACAAAAAAATAAAATAAATGTATAATAAAGCTTTTTCATAGTCTGAATGTCCGTTACACTTATTCGCTATCCTTGTTTACAGGGCTTGCAGACTGTGGTTCAGGCTCGGTGGTATTTTCATTCAGGTAGTCTGTCAGCTCCTCATCACTCAACAAATGTACGTTTGCTTTTACTTCCGGCAATTCCATCGTTAAAGGTGAAGGCGCTTTCCTGGCAGCAGCCTGGTGATCATGTTTGAGGTATTTTTCCAGGTCTTCATCACTGATCTTATCCAATGCACTCGGTATATCAACATGTGAATATTGCTCATAATCTACTTTCACCGTTTTTTTATGCTCCGTAAAAAGGAAGGCGCCGGTCACAAGCACACCTGCAAAGACTGCTGCCGCAGCATATTGCAACCATTTCCCTGATAACTTCAGCTGAAACCGTTTGGCGCCCGTTCCTGTCATGGCAACAGCCATACCCTGTACGCCAAATTTTACCGCATTAAAATAACCGGCAGGTACCGTATACACCTGCTCGCGGCTGATGGTACTTAATAAAGGAGCTACTGTTTCAAGCTCTGCATTAATATCATTGACAGACCGTATCCTTAAAAGAATAGCATCCGCCAACCCCTCAAAATACCCTTCGGGTACCGAGAGAACATTGCGGCGTTCCATGCCAGCCAGCAAAGGGCTGATACCGCTCAATTCATCCAATATGGGTTGCCTGCCTTCCATTGTATCGCATGTATAGACCCCTGGGGGTACCAAAAGTTTAATAATTCTTAATGAACTCCTCAATTTTCTTCGCCGCATGATGGTAACTCGCCTTCAGCGCCCCCTCGCTCGTTTCAAGGATCCGGCTCATTTCCTCATATGGCATTTCGTCATAATATCTTAAATTGAAGACTAATCTTTGCCTTTCAGGTAGTGCCTGAATGGCTAATTGCAGGCGCCATTCTAATTTATTGGCATCAAAACCTGCGTCTGCCTTTATTTTACTGCTCAGCAGGGTACCCTCCGTATCCTCCAGGCTGACAGTGCTTCTTTTTTTCTGTTGCTCCAGGAAAGTAAGGCATTCGTTCGTCGCTATTCTGTAGAGCCAGGTGTACAACTGGCTATCTTCCCTGAACTGGCCCAGTGCATTCCATACCTTGATAAAGACATTCTGGAGCACATCATTCGCATCATCATGGTCCACCACCAGGCGCCGGGCATGCCAATACAATTTCTCCTGGTACTTTTTAACAAGGCTGTTAAAAGCACGTTCTTTAGTGGCAGGCGTACGGAATTGAAACAATAACTCCTTATCGTCAGGATGCATGCAGGGTCTTTTTATGAATAAAACAGGATATGGAATTAATTTGAACGCAAAAAAAACCTAAATAAATGTATGAAACAAAAGCTTTTCACAAGTGGTAACTAACATCCATTAGCTGTTATTTTACGATTTTAGAGGCCTGAACAGATTTTCTGTTCGCCTTCATTTACGTAAATGAAGTAACTTGAAGCCTTTTAATCCGCTTATGCCCTCATCGCAATATATCAGCAATTTCAAACGCAACGTAACCGACAAATACACCATTTATAACAGTCTGTTTGCGGCCCTGCCTTTTTCCGGAATAGCCAATGTTGGTGCATTCCTGCCCATCCTGTTACAAGCCTGTATCGATGGCTATGCCGAAGGTAAGAGCCCGATGCAGATTATCGAAGGATTTTTCCAGCAACACACTTATGTCCGTACAGAAGCCGATAAAATAGACCGGCTGTTCAAATTTGTACAATATATTGAAAGGCAGGTGGTACTGTTTGACGCCATTGAAGATGCAGCTTTCGACTCTGTCAACAATATCTCTGGCACCGGCAGCTTACAATCTTTGTATAACGAAGCCACGTTTGCAGGTAAAACACAGGCGTTAAAAAACAAGCTCCGCAAGTTTAAGGTAAGGGTTGTACTTACGGCCCATCCCACCCAGTTCTACCCGGGCAGTGTACTGGGTATCATTCATGACATGAGTGACGCCATCAGTAAAAATGACTTCCATACTATTAACCAATACATCCAGCAATTAGGCATCACGCCTTTTTTCAACAAAAAGCAGCCCACCCCTTACGACGAAGCGGTGAACCTGATGTGGTACCTGGAAAATATCTTCTATCATTCTATCGGCAACATCTACAATTTTGTTGAAAGAGACATCTTTGATAATGCTTACGATGGCGACAACCCCTTTATTGAACTGGGCTTCTGGCCGGGAGGCGACCGCGATGGCAATCCTTTTGTCAATGCTGCTACCACCATTAAAGTAGCAGATGCATTGCGCAGCGCCATCATTGTATGTTATTACAGGGATATCCGTAAACTGAAACGCAGGCTTACTTTCACCGGTGTAGATCAGATGGTTCATGAACTGGAAGAACAATTGTACCAGAATGTATTTCGCCCGAAAGAATGCACACAGATCAGCAAAGACGAATTGCTCCGACAACTGCTTGCCATACGCTCCCTCATTACCTCCCAGCACCACTCACTGTTTTTACAACGTTTAGACAGTCTCATTCATAAAGTAAAAATATTCGGAACACATTTTGCTTCGCTGGATGTAAGGCAGGACAGCCGCGTACACAGGCATGTGCTGCTGCAGATCAATAAAGAGCTGAAAGAACGCTCCCTGCATCCGATCCTTCCCGATGACTATGAATCAATGACGGCCGATGAACAGATTGCTTTGCTCGTGGAGCTGCACGGAACCATCGATCCGGCTTTGTTCAAAGACACCATCACAAGAGATACCCTTGAAAGCATGTATGCCATCAGTAGTATCCAGCAGGCGAATGGGGAAGCCGGTTGCCACCGTTATATCATCAGCAACTGCCAGACGGTAGTGAACATTATGGAAGTGTATGCCCTGCTCCGTTTGTGCGGATGGAGCCGCGAAAAGCTGAGCATTGACATCATTCCGCTGTTCGAAACCATTGATGACCTGCAGGAAGCAGAAAGCATCATGGAATTCCTGTACACATTACCGGTTTATAAACAACACCTGCTGCAAAGGAACCAGCAGCAGACCATTATGCTGGGCTTCAGCGACGGCACCAAAGACGGTGGCTACCTGCAGGCTAACTGGAGTATCTATACCGCTAAGGAAAACCTTACCGCTATCTCCCGCAAATACAATGTAAAAGCAAGGTTCTTCGACGGACGCGGCGGCCCTCCTTCCCGTGGTGGTGGCAAGACCAATAAGTTCTATGCATCCCTGGGTAATAATATTGAAAATGAAGAAATACAGATTACCGTACAGGGGCAAACCATTACCTCCAATTTCGGCACCATACAATCTTCACAATATAACCTGGAGCAACTGCTAAGCGCCGGTGCAAGCAATGAATTATTTGCCGATACCCGTTTGCAGTTATCGCAGCACGACCGGTTCCTGTTAGATGAACTGGGCAGGGTCAGTCACGCCACTTACCAGTCTTTCAAAACTCATCCGCTCTTTCTTTCCTATATGCAGCGGTTCAGTCCTTTGAACTACTACAGCAAAAGCAATATCGCCAGTCGCCCGTCCAAGCGCGGCAGTGGTGGCGGCCTGCGGTTTGAAGACTTACGCGCCGTTCCATTCGTAGGCAGCTGGAGCCAGTTAAAGCAGAATGTACCGGGTTATTTTGGCGTTGGTACGGCCCTGCAGCACATGAAAGAAAAAGGATTGTGGGAAGATGTGAAAGCCATGTTCCGCAATGTGCTGTTTTTCCGCACCCTCATTGACAACAGTATGATGAGTATGCTGAAATCATCCTTCGCCCTGACACAATACATCAAAGATGACCCGGAATATGGCCCTATCTGGGAACTGATCAAAAATGAATACGATCTCACCTCCCGGTTGGTACTGGAACTGGCCGATACTTCATCGCTGATGGATGACGACAAAACTGGCAAGGCATCCATACAAATGCGCGACAAGATTGTATTGCCCCTGCTGACCATACAACAATACGCATTGTATCAGCTGGATAATAACGGAGCCAATGAACAGTTAAAGATCATCTATGAAAAATTAGTCACCCGCAGCATGTTTGGCATTATCAATGCAGCAAGAAACTCGGCTTAAAATGTCTCACTCCCCGTCTTTCCATGCCCATAAATGCAAACAGGCATACGTGCGGTAAGGACTCCATTTGGCGGAGAGTTTGAGCATTTTTTCCTTCATACCTTTTTTATCTTCCGGGTCTAATTGGTAGAGTTTGGTCATGGCTTGTTGTATGCCCAGGTCATCCACTGCAAATACATCTTCCCTGCCCAGTGTGAACATCAGCAGCATTTCAACCGTCCATTTGCCTACGCCTTTAATACTGGTAAGCAGTTCGAGTATCTCCTCATTACTCATGGCCAATAATTTCTTATCGGTGATCTTATGTTCCATACAAAAGCGTGCAACATTGTGTACATAACTCACTTTTGCATTGCTGAGCCCGATACTGCGCAAAGTTTCAGCAGGCGTGTCCAATACCTGCTGTGGTTTAGGTTCCTTGCCTTTATACAAAGCCAAGAAACGGTGATAGATCACTTTTGCCACTTTCGTGCTCAGCTGTTGCGACATGATGCTGGCCATTAACCGGAGCGGTATATTGGGATGCAGTTTTAATTCATGCACTTCTTCGTTAATGGTGCGGGCTAATCTTTTATCTTTTTGTAAATGTGCCATATATTCCATACGGTTAAGTTAGCTAATTTGCAAAAGCATGCAAAAGGAAATTCAATTAACGGCAGATGGTTCACATACGGTGGCGTTACCTGGTATGCATGTTACTTATCACAGTAAACATGGCGCCATCGGGGAAAGCATGCATGTATTTATTCAGGCAGGCCTCTCCCCACTGGTCAGCCGGTTGCCCTATCAACCCATTCACATCCTCGAAATAGGCTTTGGCACCGGGCTCAATGCCCTGCTCAGTTTGCGGGAAGCCATTCGTCACCGGCAACCCATATATTATCAAACGGCAGAACTGTTTCCTTTGCCAGATGAAATAGTAGCTCAACTGAATTATGGTCAACAACTGAACCTGGTAAAAGAATTTGAGCAGCTTCACACCGCTCCATGGGAAATACCAGTGCCTGTTCATCCATTATTTACACTGCACAAAACACAGGATTCATTGCTCAGTTTCTCAACCGGTCAGCTTTTTCATTGCATTTATTTCGATGTCTTCGCCCCGGCAGCACAGCCGGAACTGTGGACGCAGGAAGTGTTTGAAAAATTATATAACTTCATCACACCCGGCGGTATCCTCGTCACCTATTGCAGTAAAAGCATTGTGAGAAAAGCCATGGTGGCAGCTGGCTTTACTGTTGAAAAAATACCGGGGCCGCATGGGAAAAGGGAAATGGTCAGAGCGGGGAAGTCCTGATGCATCACTTTCTAATCAATACTGAGATCATGAAATACCGTTTAAACATTTTGGTACCTACCGGCTTTTTTATCTTTTTAATCATGTCTCCATGCAGCATACATGCACAAAACAGGGATGAACAGGCGATAAGGAAAATATTAGCAGATCAGACTACAGAATGGAATAAAGGAAATATAGCATCGTTCATGTCGGGTTACTGGAAAAGTGACAGTCTTTTATTTGTAGGAAAGAATGGCCCAAAATATGGATTTCAAAAGGCATTGGACAACTATAAAAAAGGTTATCCCGATACTGTTGCCATGGGACAACTGTCTTTTGATATTTTACAGGTCAGGAGACTATCACCCGATTATTATTTTGTCCTGGGAAAATGGATACTCCAAAGAACGATCGGAAATTTAGAAGGTTACTATACCCTGCTCTTCAGGAAGATAAAAGGCAAATGGCTGATTATAGTGGACCACAGCAGCTAAATCAGGGCCTGGTTGTCTTATTCCTCAAAATCAATCGGTTTTTTCCATAGCCATATCACGTACCAGAGATAGGCAACCAAACTGATGACGAACCATACATAAAACAATACATTCTTCAACATTATATGTTCATGCACAAAAGCCAGGTCATACATGATCCCCGCAGTGGAATTAACAGCCAGCCACAACAGCCCCAGCGATAAGGTATTGAGAATACGGATCAGATATTTTTTTATCCCTGGTTCCACGCTATTTTAAATTAATTAAAACACCCATCCCAAAGTTGATCCCACAAAACATACAATAACAGACACTTGATTTTTTACTTTTTACTTTTGGCTTTTGACTTTTACTCCCTGCCCCTAATCAAAACTCTGGTTACTCGTCGCAGCCATTTTCAATATACGATCAAACTGAGCTGATGTGAGGTCATTATAGAAATAATAGATGGGGTCAACGGGTATTCCGTTCTTATGTACTTCATAATGACAATGCGGGCCGGTACTCTTGCCGGTATTACCCACATAACCTATCACCTCTCCCCGTCTTACTGATTGTCCCACTCTTGCCTTAATGCGGTACATGTGGCCATATAGTGTTTCATAGCCATAGCCATGATTAATAACAACGCGGTTGCCATAGCCACCGGTATTAAAGCCGGCGTCTCTTACCGTACCATCGGCCGTAGCATAGATTGGGGTTCCCTGCGGGGCGGTAAAGTCTAACCCGAGGTGCGCACGTCTTTCTTTATAAACAGGATCAATGCGGTAACCAAACCCCGAAGCAATACGGTCTAAGCTCTTATTACTGATAGGTTGAATGGCAGGGATGGCTGCCAATAATTTTTTCTTATTCTTCACCATATCGCCGATCTCTACAAAAGATTTTTCCTGGTACGCCATTCTTAAGGCAAGGGTATTGAGTTGACCCGTCATGCTTTTGATCAGTTCAGTCTCGCCCATGCCCTGAACCAGCATTACTTCTTTCCGTTGCTCCATGTATTTGATACGGGCGCTATCCGGTATGGGCTGTGCTTCAAAAATAGAGCGGTACACATTATTGTCACGATTTTCTATTTCCCCCATCTGCATTTCCAATTGTTTAAGCCGCTCTTCAAATACGGTGTAATTAAGCCGCATATCCTCAATTTGCTGCCTTAACAGTTTTTCTTTGGGAGAATCAACATAGCGCAGGATAATGGCCACAATAATAAGCCCTGTTACCATGGAAGTTGCCATAAATCCGAATACCCTTAATAACCGAACGCGCAAAGGTGTTTCCAGCTTTTCATAGCGGAGCGAATGGGTATTGTAGTAGTATTTTACCTTTTTCATTCGGGGGGTGTTGCTCGTCCCGGGGTTTTGCTTACGCCTCTCGATTCCTTACCTTTGGTGCCCTTGAAAAGCAACCAAAGATAGTTTCAAACCAACTAAATATCTTTTAAAATTTTGACTGAGATGATGACCAATGCCGAGATACGACAGCAGTTTTTAGATTTCTTTGCTTCAAAGAAGCACCAGATCGTACCATCTGCTCCCATTGTAGTAAAGAACGATCCTACCCTGCTGTTTGCCAATGCCGGCATGAACCAGTTCAAAGATTTTTTCCTGGGAAATAAAAATCCGGCCAATCCCCGTGTTGCCGATACACAAAAATGTTTGCGTGTAAGTGGTAAACACAATGACCTTGAAGAAGTAGGTGTGGACACCTATCATCATACCATGTTTGAAATGCTGGGTAACTGGAGTTTTGGCGATTACTTTAAAAAAGAAGCCATTGCCTGGAGTTGGGAACTGCTGACAGAAGTGTACCGGCTTGATAAGGATAAGTTATATGTGACCGTTTTTGAAGGCGATGAAAAAGAAGGCCTTCCCAAAGACGAAGAAGCTTTTAACGAATGGAAGAAATATATAGCGGAAGACCGCATCCTGCTGGGAAATAAAAAAGATAATTTCTGGGAAATGGGCGATACAGGCCCCTGCGGCCCCTGTACTGAAATTCATGTTGATTGCAGAACTGCCAATGAAAGAAAAACCATCCCCGGCAGAAGCCTTGTCAATAATGATCACCCACAGGTGATAGAGATATGGAACAATGTATTCATGCAGTTCAACCGCCTGAAAGATGGCAGCCTGCAACCATTGCCCGCACAACATGTAGATACGGGAATGGGATTTGAACGATTGGTGCGGGTATTGCAGGGCAAACAAAGTAATTACGATACCGATATCTTCAGCGGTACCATTGGTGCAACAGAACAACTTACCGGCAAAAAATATACTTACAGCGATAATAAAGAAGACATTGCATTCCGTGTCTTGGCCGATCATATACGGGCCATTGCATTTACAATTGCAGACGGGCAACTGCCCGGCAATACGGGTGCCGGCTATGTGATACGGCGTATCCTTCGCCGCGCTGTACGCTATTATTACTCTTACCTTGATTATAAACAACCATTGTTGTTTCGGTTATTGCCATTATTAGCCAAACAGTTTGAACATATTTTCCCTGAACTCCAGCAGCAGGCAGACTTTGTAAGTAAAGTAGTTAAAGAAGAAGAAGATGCATTTCTGAGAACACTGGAAAAAGGATTGAAAAGAATGGATGACATCATTGAAGCTTCCGCCAAAACTAATGCTGGCTCCATTGAAGGGAAAGCAGCTTTTGAATTGTTTGACACTTTTGGTTTCCCGATAGACCTTACAAGGCTGATTGCAGCAGAAAACAAACTCGGTGTTGATGAAGCAGGTTTTGAAGCAGCAATGCAAGAGCAAAAAAACCGCAGCCGTACTGCTACCGCCATTGATACGGAAGACTGGGTGATCTTAAAAAAGGATGGCATGTCAGAATTTGTAGGCTATGATACCCTTGAGATCCCAAGCAAAGTAGTTCGTTACCGGAAAGTAAAAGCAAAAGGCAAAGAACTGGTGCAATTGGTATTGGAAGCCACTCCTTTTTATGCAGAGAGTGGCGGACAGGTAGGCGATACAGGCACCCTTAATTTCGACGGCGAGCTGGTAACAGTAACCGACACCAAAAAAGAAAATAACCT
>JBHAFM010000165.1:0-18448 GCA_041856175.1 Sediminibacterium sp. | reverse complement strand
TATGATAACTACTTAGAACTGGAATATGACCTGAGTAAAGTATTGTTCATTGCCACTGCCAATAACCTTCAGAACATTCAGCCTGCTTTGCGCGACCGTTTAGAGATCATTGATCTCAGTGGTTATGCTGTGGAAGAGAAAGTGGAAATAGCCAAACGCCACCTGTTGCCCAAACAGAAAGAAGCGCATGGCCTGGCGAAAGTGAATTTTAAAATCGCCGACAAAGTGATGGAAAAAGTGATTGAACAGTACACAAGGGAAAGTGGTGTTCGTGAACTTGACAGGCAATTGGCTTCCATTATGCGTTACCAGGCCAAAGAGCTGGCCATAAAGAATAAAGTGAAGTCGGTCATTTCAGCAGCAGACGTGGAAAAGATCCTGGGCCAGTCGCGCTACAACAACGAAATATATAAAACGGCCAATATGCCCGGCGTGGCGGTTGGGCTTGCCTGGACTTATGTGGGCGGTGATATCCTCTTTATTGAAACGATATTGGGTGATGGGAAAGGCGACCTTAAGCTGACCGGCAACCTTGGTAATGTGATGAAGGAAAGTGCCAGCACAGCCCTGAGTTACCTGCAGGCCAACGCTAAGAAGTATGGCATAGACCCGGAAGTATTTGCTAAAAAAAGCGTTCATATCCACGTACCGGAAGGCGCGGTTCCTAAAGACGGGCCGAGTGCAGGCATCACCATGCTCAGCTCACTTACCTCGGCTTTCACCGGCAGAAAAATAAAACCTTATCTCGCCATGACGGGCGAACTTACTTTGCGCGGACAGGTATTGCCGGTTGGCGGCATCAAGGAAAAAGTACTGGCAGCCAAAAGGGCCGGACTGAAAGAAATCATACTCTGCTGGCAGAATGAAAAAGATGTAGCGGAAATAGACAGCAATTTTATTAAAGGCATGCAGTTTCACTACGTGAAAACAATGCAGCAGGTGATAGACCTGGCGTTGGTATAACGCCAGGATATCATATCAGCTGCCTCTTGAGCCACCTGTCTTGATGGGCTTCTTTGTTACTCCCAAAGCCTTGCCTGGTTTGACAATGAATTTAGAAGACTGGGCATTGTTCTTCTGGTTTTTGCTGCCGGCTTTTCCGCCTTTTGCATTATTAACTGGTAATGCCATGATGGGAAATTTTATATTTCAAATGTAATCAAAAAAATATTTAATTTTTCATCCTTTAAATGATGGCCCATGTCTGCGCAGTTACCAGCATACGATGTGTTAAAATACAAGACACCTACCGGCACCGTTTTACACTGCAAGGGTTGGATACAGGAAGCCGCTTTAAGGATGCTGCTCAACAACCTCGATCCCGAAGTGGCGGAACGGCCGGATGAACTCATCGTATACGGCGGAAGAGGCAAGGCCGCCCGCAATTTTGAAAGCCTCGACCTCATCATTAAAGCGTTGAAGGACGTAGAGAATGATGAAACCCTGCTGATACAAAGCGGCAAGCCTGTCGCTATCTTAAAGACACATAAAGATGCGCCCCGGATACTGCTCTCTAATTCGCAGCTGGTTCCCCAATGGGCTACCTGGGAACATTTTACCGAATTAGAAAAGAAAGGACTGATGATGTACGGGCAGATGACCGCAGGTTCGTGGATCTACATCGGCTCCCAGGGTATTGTACAGGGTACTTATGAAACATTTGCTGCAGTGGCCGATAAACATTTTGGCGGGTCATTAAGGGGGACACTGAGTGTTACTGCCGGTCTCGGGGGTATGGGCGGCGCACAGCCCTTAGCCATTACCATGTGTGATGGCGTTGCCCTTTGTGCCGAAGTGGAAGAATGGCGTATCGACAAACGTATTGAAACAAAGTATTTGGATGGCAAGTTTACCGATATTGATGCAGCGATTGACCGTGCATTACTGGCGAAACAAAAAGGAGAAGCCCTGAGTATTGGTGTGTTGTGTAATGCCATTCATTTATTGGAGCGGTTGCGCAACAGGAAGATTGCGGTAGATGTACTTACCGATCAAACCTCGGCCCATGATCCGCTCATCGGTTACGTACCGCATACCCTTACGAATGAAGCGGCCAATGTATTACGCCGGCAAAATCCGCAACAATATATTGACCTCGCCTATGACAGCATGAAACTGCACGTGGAACTGATGCTGCAGTTGCAGGAAAATGGCGCCATCACATTTGACTATGGCAATAATTTAAGGGCCCGGGCCAAAGAAAGAGGCCTGCAACATGCATTTGATTTTCCCGGCTTTGTGCCGGCTTATATCCGCCCGCTTTTCTGCGAAGGCAAAGGCCCTTTCCGGTGGGTGGCATTGAGTGGTGATCCGGCAGATATTGCTGTAACCGATGAAGTAATCATGCAACTGTTTCCTGAAAACAAAAGCATGCTGCGCTGGATGAAAATGGCAAAAGAGCGGATCGCATTCCAGGGATTGCCTGCGCGCATCTGCTGGCTGGGACAGGGCGAAAGAGAAAAAGCCGGATTGGCTTTTAATGAACTTGTTCGTACAGGAAAGGTCAAAGCGCCCATTGTAATAGGCCGCGACCATCTTGATACCGGCTCGGTTGCATCACCCAACCGCGAAACAGAAGCCATGCTCGATGGCAGTGATGCTGTTGCCGACTGGCCCGTACTCAATGCCCTTGTCAACACAGCCGGTGGCGCCAGTTGGGTAAGCCTGCATCATGGCGGAGGAGTAGGGATGGGGTACAGCATTCATGCCGGTATGGTCATCGTGGCAGATGGTACAACCGATGCAGCCGCCCGGCTGAGCCGCGTACTGCGTAATGATCCGGGTATGGGTGTAATACGCCATGCCGATGCCGGGTATGATATTGCATTGGAAACGCTGAGGAAAAACGGGCTCAGCTTGGTTGACCGGCTAAAAGAGTGACTGGCACTATTTGGCTATATCGATCTTCACTTTCTTATTCTTGATCTTTTCCTGCTTGATCAGTTGCAACGTGTGGCTTACCTGTGATTTGCGTACGGCCACAAAGGAGAAAAAGTCTTTTACTTCTATCAGGCCAATATCTTCTTTCTTCAAATGCGCTTTATTGGTGAGGAACCCGACAATATCGATCTTGTTCACTTTGTCTTTTTTACCGGCAGCAATGAATAAGGTAGACCATTTTGGTTTTTCGGGCAGTTCACTTGTCTCGGGTAAACTGATTTCGTGTATGGGTGTGTTGATGTAAGAAGGCAGCTTCTCTTCCGGCCCTGTAATGAGAATAGCCGTGCCGCTGGCTTCCATGCGTGCGGTTCTTCCGTTGCGGTGTGTGTACACATCTTCCGTTGCGGGCAAATGGTAGTGGATGATGTAACGGATGTTGGCAATGTCCAACCCCCTCGATGCAAGGTCTGTCGTTACCAATACATTTGAAGTCCCGTTCCTGAATTTGCACAGGGCGCTGTCGCGTTCCTGCTGTTCCATGGCGCCATGATAAAACACATTCCATATCCCTTTCTCCGACAGGATGCTGCTGGTACGTTCCACCGCATCGCGGTGGTTGCAGAAGACGATCGTAGAGCGGTTACCCAACATGCAGATCAGTTTAAACAGGCTCTCGGCCTTGTCTTTATCCCCGCTCTTTAAGACCTGTATGGCAAGCGCCTCTGGTGTTTCGCCCGACAGGTAATCAAGCACTGTTGGTTCCGACAGGCCAATGAAACCAGGTATAGCCGCCGCCGCAGTGGCAGAAGTGAGTATTCTTTTTTTCAAATACTTCAGCTCACCGATCACAAAAGCCATTTCTTCCTGGAATCCCAGCTCTACTGATTTGTCAAATTCGTCCAGCACCAATGTTTCAATGCCATCCGGCTGAATATTACCCCTGCGAAGATGATCGGCAAGCCGCCCGGGTGTTCCTATGATCAAAGCAGGCGCTTCTTTCAGGTTATTCTCTTCTGTTTCCCGCAAGTGACCGCCATAGCAACAGGTGACCTTAAAGCCGGTCCCCATGCTTTTAAACACTTTTTCTAATTGTAAGGCTAATTCCCTTGATGGTACGATGATCAAAGCCTGTGTTTTTGGGTTGCTGCTATCTAATAATTGAAGCAACGGGATCAGGAAGGCCAATGTTTTACCCGAACCGGTATCAGCCAGCAGGATCACATCGGCATGTTTTTTATTGGCTTCAATGGATGCCAGTTGCATTTCATTAAGCGCATCAATATTTAAATGGGAAAGGATGGATTTGAGGGAGGCTGTTTTCTTTTGCATCCCGGCAAAAGTACGAAAGTTAACCGGAGGGGTTTTCCCTCTTGCATATACCGTTGAAAAAATATATTTTGTATTCTGATAACCACTTGTATTATAAATATAGCTATCTGCCAATATCCTCTGATATATTGACTAAGCATCATTGTTTTATTGATTAATAACTGCATTATGAAAGTACGGTATGTATTAATGGTATTGATTATAACGGGATTTTGCACGAGAGTCTGGGCGCAGGGCAGGGAGGTACCGGTGGAAGTTATTGTTGACAAGATCAGCTATAAGCATATCAGGGGTTTTCTTGAGCGCACGACCGAGGCAGTGTACAAGTTGTACCATACAGAGATCAGCCAGGCTAACTACTTAGCCGACAAAGGCTGCCTCCGGCTGGTATCGCGCGATGCCGACAAGAACCTGGAACTGGCTGCTGATCCGGTACTGGGACCTTTTCGTAAAATGAGACCATTCAATGCAGATGCTTCGGGTGTGATCAAGATCATCATGGAAAGTTTTAAAGACAACAAGGGCGATCCTTGCGGTTATGATAAAGGAGATCATCATTATTCTGTTACCAGCCTCGAAGTAAAAGTGGCAGACCTGAATCCAGGTGTTTATTCCGCCCCCTATACCTTATTGGGTAAAGATGGAAAGATGTCTGCCGAGATCAGGATACGCTATGGTATACCGCTCCCTGCCCCCATTTCGCATAAAGACCATCTTGCTGTCAATGATGTGACCAAAGTGGTTGAGCTGGCATCGTCAATAGCCCTCGAAAACACGAAGAACCTCGACTATCAATGGGAATATCAATCAGAAGGAATGAAAGACTGGAAAGCATTTGATAACAGGACGGTCTCACCATCTGTTGTTTTCTTCCCCATACGTGATGTGTTTAAAAACCCCATCAAAATAAACCAGCTCTTACACCTGCGCATGAAAGTGGTGAGCCCGGAATTGTCAAGCGAGTATGTCAGCACCGAACTGACATTCACCCCGGAAGCGCCACAGTTTGACACAACAGGCATCGTACTTGTTCCATCCTGTCCCAATAATCCTTCTGGTGCCATCACCATCAATAACCCCCGGGGAGTGGCTGCCCAGTTTGCTTATTATGTGATCAGGCAAAAAACAATGGACACCCAGCATTACCCCGATGTTATTGCCGCAACCGACCAGGTGAAATCAGGTAAAATAAAGAATGGAGAGAACATCAATGCAGCAGGATTTTCTGATGGTGACTATACCATTGTTGTGTACAACGCTGATATGAAAGTGGGGAACGTGTTCCGTACGCATGCTTTTACCATTGCCCAATATCCTTCCTTAACGATCAAATCAACAGAAGTAAAGGATGCCACCTGCAGCAATACACCTGATGGACAGATCATGGTTGAAGCAGCAGGCGGTAACCCGGCAAAGCTCACCTACCTGCTTTCTCCTGCCGCAGGAAAGCTGCAATCAGCTGGTAGGGTTGCTGTCTTTACAGAATTAGTGCCCGGAACCTATACCGTTGTGGTAAGGGATGCCTGCGGTCAGCTGATCTCTTCAAAAGACTTAGATGTAGCGCAGAAAGTGGCTTTGATAAGAGGTAAAATAGTGATGGGCACAGAAGCAGTTGGCGAATTTTCCAATGGCGCTGTGCAGGTAACACTGGAAGGAGGGTCGGGAAAATTCAAATACAGTGTTGCTAAGAACAATATTACCCTGGTGGAGAAAGAAGTAACCTCCGGCAGCTTCACGATCGAACGTTTAGCAAAAGGCAATTATCACCTGAAAGTAGTGGATCCGGAAGCTGCAAAATGCCCCGGATGGGACACCGTGTTCACGGTGACTGCAAAAATGCTTACAACAGATACGGCAGCGAACACGATGCCTAATGCGCAGGATACTGGTGTAACAAAAAAAGATCGCACCGATTTCAGTACCATGACCGTTACACCGGAATATAAGATGGGCATGACCATTCGTAAGGCGGTGTTTAACCAGCCAGCCGGAAAAAACATTACTTCATTTGCTTCCTACATACAAATTGCACCCGCCCAGAAAAAATATTATATCATTATTGAGAAAAGCAGGTTTGAAATGCGGGTTTACAATGCAATGGACAGCAGTCTTATTGTGATGTACCCGGTTGTGTTTGGCAATGATGACCAGGGCGATAAGATGACAGAGAACGACCGGAAAACACCGGAAGGTATTTTTCACATCATTGCTAAAAAGCCCCATGAAAAATGGGGAAAATTTCTCGCCCTGGATTATCCTACGGAAGAATCTATGACAAAATTCCTTGAACGCAAAGCAAAGGGCCTGATCCCTGCCGATGCCAGGATCGGAAGCGATATTGGCCTGCATGGAACCTGGCAGAAAGAAGACGCTGCCGTAGACGCCTACCAGAACTGGACATCAGGCTGTGTGTGCACGAAGAACGAATACATAGAAGAATTATACACGTATATCCCTGTTGGTACCAAAGTGATCATTAAGAAATGACCCTTATAGTTCTACCCGTTTCATCAACTGGTCGTCGATCTTCCTAAACAGGTGATAGGGCTTATAAGTGCGCCACTCGGGCATATCCAGCAGTTCGATATAATAGTTGAGCTTCTTTTTCTTAAAATCATACTGCGCTGCATCGCTCATATTGAGCATGACGATCCAGCCGTTCTCTTCGCTTACTTCATCATACCATTCCTGGTAATATTCTTTATCGCTGCTGTGAAAATTGAGCACGTTTTCTGCAATCAGGATGTATTTGGTGATGCCCTGCCTGTACAGGATATCCATCACTTCCCGCTTGAGTTCCATGATATCATTCTCTATGGCATCGTTCCATTCGCCAATCAATTCTATGATGACAAAATTCAGCTCATAATCGGCATAGATGGTTTTAAGGTACAAGGTTTTGCTGCCAAAATCATCCCACTGCGGGTGTATGTAATAATTGTATACTGTTTGCGAAAACTCAAACTCACTATACGTCCTGCCGAAAAAAGGGGAGCGGGGATCTTCTTCGGATGTATAAATATGGCGCCAGTTATAAAATGGTTCTATTTCATGCATACCTGTCAATTAACCAACTGATGCTTCTACTGCTTTTTTTACACTGCCATGCCTGAGCAGCAGATCTTTTGCTGTTTCGTAATCAGTGATCTTCAACCTGTCCATCACCATCTTCACGCCCCTGTCTACCAGTTTCACATTGCTCAGCTGCATATTGACCATCTTATTGTCTTCAACCCGTCCTAATTGGATCATGATGGAGGTTGAGATCATATTCAATACTAATTTCTGTGCAGTGCCACTTTTCATCCGGGTACTTCCGGTAATGAACTCAGGTCCCACGACCACTTCAACCGGGAAATCGGCTGCATCGGAAACGGGGGAATTGGGATTGCAGCTGATGCTGCCGGTGACAATACCCCTCTTGCGGCATTCTTTTAAAGCGCCAATCACATAGGGAGTGGTGCCGCTCGCAGCCAGGCCCAGTACTACATCCTTATCATTGATAAAATGTTTTTCTAAGTCGGCCCATCCATCTTCCATACTGTCTTCTGCAAATTCAACGGCCTGGGTAATGGCTTTATCGCCACCTGCTATCAGTCCGATCACCAATCCGTACGGCACGCCAAAAGTGGGCGGGCATTCACTGGCATCTATGATACCCAGCCGGCCGCTTGTTCCGGCGCCGATATAAAACAGCCGCCCCCCGGCCAGCATTTTATCGCTGATCACGGCAACTAATTTTTCTATCTGCGGTATGGCTTTCTCTACCGCCTGCGGCACTACTTTGTCTTCCTGGTTGATATGCACAAGCAATTCATGGATCGGCATCTGTTCCAGGTGCCTGTAGGTGGAAGGCTGCTCCGTTACTTTGATGAAATCTGCCATACGGTCTTTTTATTGGTGGTAGGTGATCAGGCCACTCATGGGGCTTTGTAAAACAGTTCCCAGCTCCAGTTCATAACTACTGCAAAGTTCTTTTAATATGTCTCTAAAACCAAATGCAATACTGCCGGTAAAATGAATGGGCATGATCCAGCTCTCCCTGTATTTGTACAGGTGCGTGAAGAAAAAATCGTTCAGTCCGTCTTCAATGATATTCTCTATCATATAGTGACCGCGGTTTTCAGCCAGGAATATGGCATAGGAAGCTAAGTAACGGTTAGGCTGGGGCTTCCTGTATACATGATCTAATATTTCCGGGGCAGCGCTGGTAAAGCGTTTTTCAAACAGGGTTTTCAGTTCCTCATCAAATGTGTTGTAGAGGTAATACTGCACCACTTTTTTGCCTAAATAAGCGCCGCTGCCCTCATCACCCAGGACATAGCCCAGGCCGGGACTGTTTTTAACGATCCTCCTGCCATTATAATAGCAGGAATTGGTGCCTGTACCCAATATACAGGCAACACCTTTGCCGTTGCCGCACAAAGCCCTTGCTGCAGCCATAAGATCGGTCTGCACCTCAATGGCTGCTCCCGGGAACAGTTTTCTCAGCACCCGCCTGATGATACCGGCATTAACGCTGTTGGCCAGTCCGGTTCCGTAAAAAAATACCTCTTTGACCTGCACCTCCTTTAATTTGGGCAGTAATTCCTTCATTAACTGGTCGGCAATATCCCCGCCGGAAATGAAATAGGGGTTGATCCCCGGCGTAATAATGCTTCTTTTTTTCTTTCCATGCTGCAAAAGGCACCATTCACATTTGGTAGCCCCGCAGTCGGCAATCAATTTGATCGGCATATAAAAGGTTTTGCGGTGAGAGGTCCGGGGTATACGGACTAATCAGCAACGAAGTAAGCACAAAAACCTACTACTGGCAAACTTCCTGTACTGTACTTCGTACATAATATAGATATTTGCGCCAGTCTGGTTAAGATAAAAGACATGATATAGTTATGGGAAGTAAAAAATTACAGGTATGGTTGCCCTTGCTTTTTGCGGTAGTGATGGTGGCCGGCATGACAATAGGATATCAGTTAAAAGGGAAAACCTTAGGCAACCGGTTTTTAAGCATCAATAAAAGAAGTACGTTACAGGAGTTGGTAGAATTAGTGAAGGGCAAGTATGTAGACCCGGTAGCTGCAGACAGCATCAACCAGGTGGCGGCCAATGAATTGCTGTCGCACCTCGACCCGCATTCCGTGTTCATTCCCGCTACCAACCTGAAGGATATGAATGAAGAACTGATGGGCAATTTCCAGGGCATCGGCGTAGAGTTTCAATTGTTCAATGATACGGTTAATGTGATGAATGTGATCAAGGGCGGGCCTTCTGCCAGGGCAGGCGTGCAGACGGGCGACAAATTCATTAAAGTGAACGACAGCGTAACCATTGCCGGTAAAAAAGTGAAGCCGGATGATATCCGTAAACTGCTTCGCGGGCTGATGAATACCAATGTGAAAGTGCAACTGCTGCGTGGAGATAAGCTGATGGATGTTGTGATCACCAGGGGCGTGATACCTGTACCATCGGTAGATGTTGCCTATATGATAGAACCGGGTACCGGTTTCTTACGCATTAATAAATTTGGCGAACGTACTTATGAAGAGTTCATGCAGGCGATGGAAAAACTGCAGCAGCAGGGTATGCAGCAATTGATATTAGACCTGCGGGGCAATGGGGGCGGGTTGATGAAAGAAGCAACAGATATTGCCGATGAATTCCTGAGTGGCGATAAACTGATCGTGTACACGGAAGGGGCGCATGTACCCCGGTATGAATACCGCTGCAAGCGTGACGGGCTGTTTGAAAAAGGAAAGCTGATCGTATTGGTGGATGAGACATCGGCTTCTGCGAGTGAAGTGTTATCCGGTGCGTTGCAGGATTGGGACAGGGCCACGATCGTGGGCAGGCGGTCTTTTGGTAAAGGCCTGGTACAGCAGCAGTTCCAGCTGAGCGATGGCAGCGCTGTACGATTGACCATTGCCCGGTATTATACACCGCTTGGCAGGAACATACAAAAGCCTTATAATAAAGGGAAAAAAGTATATGAAGAAGAACTGGTAGAACGGTTTCATGATGGGGAAGTAGTGAAAGGCGATACCGGCAAGCATGACAGCAAACCCTATAAAACGCCGGGTGGAAGAATTGTGTATGGCGGTGGTGGTATTACACCTGATGTATTTGTGCCCTATGATACTACCAAAACGGACAGTTCATTAATGAAACTGTATTACAAGAATACCCTGAGCAATTTCGTCTACCATTACTACATCAATAACAGTGCACTGTTCAGCGCTGTTAAATCAACTGCGGAGATACCCGGAAAATTTATGACCGGCGAACATGACTGGCAGGCATTTGCTGCCTTCGCGCAGAGAGACAGTATCTCTCTGGCACGTTTGAACAGCAATGATAAAGCGGAACTCACCAGGAGATTGCAGGCGCTGATGGCGAGGCAGCTTTGGAGAAACCAGGGCTATTTTGAAGTGATGAACAGGCATGATTCAACTGTACTGAAAGCGATGAGTTTAGTAAAGTAATCCGGACTATTAACTTATATATTCCATTCTATATTCTGCTTTGGCTTTCTGCAAAATATTGCAATGCTGGCTGCGCCCGGTAAACACAGGATGCTTTAAATTGTCAGGGTTAAATAAAATACCTGCCATGAAAAGAATTATCGCTGCTGTTTTTTTATCCATTGCCACCATTTGCCTGCTCCGTGCACAGGAATATACACCTGCCAAAGAGAACCTGCAGGCACGCCACACTTTCCAGGACAATAAATACGGGATGTTTATTCACTGGGGCTTATCCAGCGTGCTCGGCCATGGAGAGTGGGTAATGAATGAACGGAATATCAAAGTAACCGATTATACCCGCCTGATACGTGCATTTAATCCGGTTGACTTCGACGCAGCAAAATGGGTTAGTACGGCAAAGAATGCCGGCATGAAATACATCGTATTCATTACCCGCCACCACGATGGTTTTTCTAACTGGGATACCAAACAGTCGGACTGGAAAATAACCAACACGCCCTATGGTAAAGATGTACTGAAAATGCTCGCGGCAGAGTGCAAAAAGCAGGGCATTAAACTTGGGTTGTATTATTCTTTGCTTGACTGGTACAGGAGCGATTACCCTTATGAAACAGGCAGGACGGGAAAAGGAACAGGGCGCACTGCTAAAAGCAATTATGCTTCCTACCTGCAATTCATGAAGAACCAGCTGACAGAATTATTAACGAATTATGGCGAGATCATGTCTATCTGGTTTGACGGGCATTGGGACCAGACGAACCCGGAGGGGGATAAGGACAGGAATTCACGGATCAACTGGAAGTATGATGAGATCTATGGACTGATACATAAACTGCAGCCTAAATGCATGATCGGGAACAACCATCACCTGTCGCCCATTGCGGGGGAAGATTTCCAGATGTTTGAAAGAGACCTTCCGGGTGAGAACAAATCGGGACTGAGCTTTCAGAAAGCATCTGCAGAAGTGCCCTTGGAGACTTGCGAAACGACCAACGGAGCCTGGGGTTTTAATATTACCGACCGCCGGTACAAAACAGTGAACCAGGTGATACAGTTACTGGTGGGTGCAGCAGGCCGCAATGCCAATTTATTGCTGAATGTAGGACCAATGCCCAATGGCGCCATACAACCGGAATTCACCGATACATTAAGTGCAGCCGGCAAATGGTTGCAGCAGTACGGAGAAAGTATCTATGGTACAAGGGGAGGCCCGCTTGGCGCACAATCATGGGGTGTGACCACACAGAAGGATAAAACCATTTACCTGCACCTGTTCAAAGCGCCGGAAGGGAATACCATGCTGATACCCGGTGACCGAAAGGTGAAACAGGTAAAACTGCTTACTGCCAATGGCGCCATCAGCTATGCGCAGCAAAAAGACGGGATAAGGATTGCTACGGAAGGAATTGCTTTCAGCGGTGGTCCTGATACTATTGTTCGTGTGGAACTGCAATGAATCCCGCACAGATGGCGGCAATACCGCCTGCCATTTGTTGCAGCGATGAGTTGATGCTCATGATCTCATAAAGCAGCCCCATCTAATTATTAAGTAAGTCTACAATAGCAAAACACTTTATTATTTTAGTTTTTTTCGAAGCACAGACTGTTGTCGATTACAGCATACTGTTCGTAGTTTGGAATAAGTTGGTATCCATTTTTTTGTAGAGCTCGATCGCTGCCGATTGCCTTTTCCCGGTTTCCAATATGCACTTCGCGCAGGATAATTCATTGGTCATAAAAAGCATGATCATCCCCGTCTGTTACTGCCAGATCAGCATCAAGGTATTTGACGAGCCCAATAAAATCCTGATTGCCTGAATCAGTTCTTATTAGTTTAACCATTCGGGAATTTTTATATCAATGCAATATCGAGGATAATGCTTTCCATAATGTAAAGAGGCTTGTTGCGACTACTAATCCGCCAACCGAAAAATACATGGCCTTTAATGGCAGTTTTCCTACTAACCTGGCAGCAATAGGTGCAGCAATGATGCCACCTATGATCAGTCCCAGTACATCAGATACCGGAATATGTCTTAACAAGATAAAAAAAGTGAGTGCGCTGGCGAATACCACAAAAAACTCGGCCAGGCAAACGGACCCTATCACATAGCGCGCACTTTTTCTTTTGGAAACAAGCGTGCTGGTCACCAGGGTACCCCATCCGCCTCCTGCAAATGCATCCATAAAGCCCCCCACAGATGCCAGCCAGCCGGCGCGCTTTACCTTGTTTTGCTGTGTTTTTTTCTTCATAGCTTTCCTGATAATATAATAGCCGAGGTAGACGGTGTAAACAGAAAGGGGAATGCGGACATAAGAAGAATATTTCTGGCCGATAAAAGCAAGGCAGGCGCCTGTTACGGCGCCTATAATACCCGGCACGACAAGGGTCTTGAATAATTTCTTATTGATATTGCCAAAACGGTGGTGGCTATAGCCCGAAACACCACTGGAAAATACCCTTGCCGAATGCACCCTGCTGCTGACAATAGCAGGGTTAACGCCATTGGCCAATAAAAAAGTAGTGGAAATGGTTCCATAGCCCATACCCAATGAACCATCCACCATCTGCGCAATAAAGCCTGTGAGCAGCATGATGAGGAAGGACCTGGTATCTATGTATTGGGGAATGTCGTTGACAATATCAAAAACATGGTAAGAAGGCAGAAAGGAAAAGATGGCATGTCCCACGATCATTACCACAAATGCCAGCAGGCACCATTTTACAATCTGCTGCCATTTTTTTTCTTTGGGCCTTAACAACGGCACTTCTTCCAGCGACACCCTTTTTGCTGCAATGACGCTGGTGAGCCCATTCAGTTGTTTTGCCTTTTCAGTAAAATGCTCATCCAACCATTGCTCGATCGACTGTGTATTGCCCGACGCGTCTGTAAGTTCATTGGGAAATATTTCGTTCAGTATGTCTTTTAACCTTTTGGAGAGTGTAGGATGTTTGCCATTGGTGGAGATGGCTATTTTCAGGTCGCCTTTTTTGACGACAGCGCTTAAATAAAAATCGGAGAGTTCCAGCTGGCCGGCTATATGTACCAATAATCCTTTTTTCTTAGCATCGTCGTGTATCTGCTGGTTGATCAGTTTGGAATTGACCGCCGCTATGACAACGTCCACTGCATCAAGATCAGTAACCTCGTACTGCTTTTGTACCAACCTTATGGTAGGGTGGCTAACTGCCAGCTTCTGTATGTTGTCATGAATGTTGGTTGCGACAAGTGTAATGGCCGTTCCGGGGGCGTTGGACAGTACTTCATGCAATTTCTCAAAAGCGCTGTCACTTCCACCGACGATCAGTAAGCGAAGTTTTTCTAAGTTCAGGAACACAGGAAAGAGCCGGTTGTCTTGTACCAATCTCGAATTATCGTCGCCTTGCATGCAAATGACTGTTTTTTCAGTGTTATGCGCAAATGTATTCTATAAAAACGGTGGACTAATTAAAATAATGGTAAAACCCGGAAAATTTTACCTGCTGCTGACTATTTCAGGCATTTTGACAGGATGGTGATTGCTTTTTCCTGTTCTTTCAGGTTCAGTGAGGCAAAACCAAGCCGGCTGGCGTTTAAGTTACTGTTGTTCGTATTATATATTGTTACGTCGCTCATGGTGAGTCCTTTTTTTGCGGCTTTTGCTGTTACATTGGTAAGGTCGGCGGTATTGAACTTAGCCCAGACCGACATGCCTCCATCCGGTATACTGAAACTAACCTGGTTGCCTAAGTATGTTTTCAACCCATCCCTGCGCCCCTAATTCGTCATAAGCGGCAAGCATGGTTTTACGGTGGATCTGTAAAAAAGCAGCCAGTTCACGCGAGCCGGGCAGCTTGGCGCCCCTTCTGAGGCGTCCCCTGCGTATGTTATGAATAATACTGTTGGCGATCTGCAGGTAAACAGCAGTATCTGCGGTTTTGTCAACGAGAATAAGGTCTTTGAAGGGGATCATACCTGGACTATTTAATTTCTTTTATCTGGACTATACAAGTAGTCCAATAAAGATAGAAATTTATAGTTCAAATGGCATCAGGTCGCCATTCGATTACAGTGTTTTTGTCGATTGCACTTCGGCCTTTTTACTGGCTTCCATGCCTGCTTATCGCTGGAGTATAGACGCACAATTAGCTAAAAAATAAATCAATTTTGTTATAGTATGAACATGTCTCAATCTAAACCCGCTTCCACGTTGATGGTTGTATTGGCCTTTGCCACAGTTTATGTAGTGTGGGGGTCCACCTACTTTTTTATCCAGCAGGCTGTCAGGGGATTTCCACCTTTATTGCTGGGCGTACTTCGTTTTTTTACTGCGGGTGTATTAATGCTGGGATGGAGCGCGTGGAAAGGCGAAAAATTATTTGTATGGCATAACATAAAACACGCTGCAATAACCGGTATCCTGTTATTGTTCATAGGCAACGGCGCCGTGATATGGGTGGAGCAGACCATTCCCAGCAGTATGGCAGCCATATTGGTTTCTTCTTCTCCGATCTGGTTTGTGTTGTTCGACAAACCAAAATGGGCTGAGAACCTTCGCAATAAAGCCACACTGATAGGATTGTTCATTGGTTTTGCCGGAGTGATCTTATTATTCGGTGAACAAATCATGCACGACCTGGCCATCAGTTCCAACCAGTCAAGGTTGGGAAGCATGCTGTTATTGTTGATTGGCACTTTTGCCTGGTCCGGTGGATCGCTCTATTCCAAATACAAGCTAACCTCAGGCGCTGCTTCTGTTAATACCGCCTGGCAAATGATTGTTGCAGGCTTGGTGTTTATACCCAGTAGCCTGGTACGTGGAGAAGTACAGCATTTTCAGTGGCAACAGGTAACTGCCAGTTCCTGGTTTGCGTTGATCTACTTAGTTATATTCGGCTCTATCGCTGCTTTCAGCGCTTATGTATGGTTGTTACAGGTACGCCCGGCTACGCAGGTAAGTACCTATGCCTATGTTAACCCTGTCATAGCAGTGCTGCTCGGTGTTTTCTTTGCAGGCGAAAGCATATCGGGGTTACAGTTACTGGGACTGTTCGTTATTTTAGGCAGCGTATTACTGATCAATTTAAATAAATACAGGAAAGACCGAGACCATGCAACGAATCAGTCTTTCCCTAAAACGCCGCCTTTGCGGCCCTGTATGGATACAAAAGAAGCCGCAGTTTAGCGAATCTGTCCGCGGATAAGTCCCGATGCATGGTTCTGTGAGTGTACGTTTGCATACACCTGCCCTGTCTGTATCAACGATACATTTGCATCAGTGATAGCTGCTATTTTTAAGGCTACACCAAAATCTTGAGCACTGGCACAAAGTGGTACGATCACAGCGCCGTTAACACCGGCCGCACCTGCATGGATATGGGCAGCTGTGAGCAGATCGCCTGATTCGAGGCCTGTAACGCTTACTTTAGCATACAATGTTTTATCGGCGGTCAACCGTAATAATGCAACACCGGTAGCGGTGGTAGTTACAGCAGGAACTTCGGCGGAACCGGTCATGGCAACATCCATTGCAAATGTAACCGGGTTGTTTAACTGGCCGCGCAGTAAGCCGCCCGGAACTTGGGTGGAATGTACATTAACATAAAAATCTGTGGACCCGTTTTTGAGTGAATCGGCCAATGATGCCCGCAGGCTTACCTGGCCTGTTGCATTGCCGCCAGTGAAAGACGGGCTAAAACCCAAAATTACTCCGCCGCTTGTGATGGGATCACCCACGTGAATATGTGCGGCTGTTAATGCATCGCCCGATGCAAGTCCCGTTACATTGATGTTGTACTTGATGGTCATATCGCTATACAGGTCTAATGCAACCGTACCGGTTTCTGACCGGCCGGCCGGGGCAGGCACTTCAAATTTCGAATTCATGGTAACATCCCAGTGTTTGACTACAACGGGGGCAGGGGTAACAGTACTGACGCTGTCCTTGCTGCAGGCATTCAACAATAGCATCAAAGGAAGGGCTAACAGGATTAAGTTGGTGGTTTTCAGGGTTTTCATAACTGTGGGGTTTAGGTGCTTGGATATTATCTTGAATGATACGTTCAACACAACAAAAAAGATGCCTGAAAGTGAAACTTTTACCGGTAAACAAAAAACCACCCGGATGGGTGGTTTTGAAGAGATGGGACGATGTATAGCAACCTGTAATCTTAGCTTATTAAACAGGCTGGTGTATGGTATTCATTTTCCAGTGTTCCATCGGCATATAATTTCAGGATGGCGTATCCCGGCGGTGTTTCCTGGTAATAGTAAGGAGCAGCGGAATGCGCATCTCCCTTTCCCCACCAGAACCCGCTCATCGATCCGTTGCAATAGTATTCAACATGGTTGTACTGGTTCCGGTCGTACAGATGATTGTGTCCGCTCAAACATACTTTCACTTTGTCCCTGTGTTTGTAAAACAGGTCCTTCAGCTTTTTGGCATCGGAGTGTCCGCCACCTTCCAATAAAGGCGTTACACCCAGTATGGGATAGTGAGACATCAGCAGGGTAGGTGTATGCGCGGGAAGGTTTTCCAGGTCATTCACCAACCAGTTGTATTGCTTTTCATCGAGCGATATCTTTTCATTATTGCCATCAAGGATGATAAAATGCCAGCCGCCTTTTGTGAAGCTGTAGTAACGGTCAGGAATACCCAGGCGTTTTACAACATAAGGTTTGCCATACATGTCATCCTGTTTGGAAGGAGCCGCCCACCAGTTGTCATGGTTGCCGATGCAACTGTGCAGTTCATAATCCCTGATGGTCATGATGCAATCATCCCATAAGTTCCAGAGCTCCGTTACCTGTTCACGTTTAACATGGTCGTAGGATGCATCAAAAATGGAATCGCCGCCATTGAGGAAGAAATCGGGGTTGTGTTTTTTAATTTCTTCCAGGCACTGTTTAAATTTTGCCGGTGCATTTTCTTCTTTCCTGATGTGTACGTCTGTAATATGCGCTACAGTAAGCACCGGTTTTCGCTTTGTTGAATTCGTGGCGGCTAACAGGGAAGTTGCAGTACCTCCCAGGGCCGCAGTTCCTGCCGTTAACCCGATACTTTTTAAAAGTGTTCTCCGTTTCATATAGTTTATAGATGATGATCACCATTTATTTTACCAGCCGGAAGGCTGTTTCAAACTCGGGTTCAATACTGTTTGCTGTAAGGGTATGGGGAAATAATAATACTTGGGGTCGATAAAGCTGCGAGGCTGGCTCACATCTTTATTGAACAGGATGAAGCCAGATTTTCCGTTCGATAAATAATAACTGCTGCCATCCAGGTAATATACAGGTGCATTGGCCGGTAATCCTGGAACAGGTTGTGTTGATTGTGCATTTTGCCAGATGGCTATATCGGGTATGCCATCGCCGGTTACATCCATGCCGCCTAAAGAAGCTACATAGATGCCCTGGGAGGGCTGTGCCAATACAGCACCTGCTTTCCAGCGCAGCAGATCATTCCAGCGCAATCCTTCGCAGGCCATTTCTACGCGGCGTTCTCTCCTGATCTCCAGTATCACGCCCTGGTTGCTTCCGCCGGTGGAAGTATACTGGGCCATTTGCACGGGATCGGGACTGGCATTGGCTGCAGCCATGTTCAGGTCGGGCATGTTCACTCTCCTGCGCAACAGGTTGATGGTGTTGTCCAGATCTGTTTGCACAAGTGTTCCCAATTCTGCTTTTGCTTCTGCATTGGTGAGCAATATTTCTGCATAACGGAAAATGGGAAGGTCGGTGTAATTAGCTACCCATCCCTGCCGCAATGCAGGATCG
>JBHAFM010000164.1:0-6446 GCA_041856175.1 Sediminibacterium sp. | reverse complement strand
CCTGTCCTCATTCATTTCACCATTGCGCTCGCCTTTCGATCTTCCTTTTACACTTTCATTCTTTCCCTCGTTTCTGTCTTCACTGGTTCCTTCATTTCGCTCGCTTTTCGATTTCCCCCCTTTCAGGTTCTCCTGCTTAGCCGATCCTTTCCTGGTGTCCTGCTTGCTGTCCTGTTTGTTGTCCTGCTTAACATCCTGTGCTAATACCGGAACAGTAAAAAATGCAGCCAGAGCTGCGAGTGCAAAAATTTTTTTCATAACTATTGGGTTTAAGATTTAATGATACTGTTAAGATAATACAACAATCGGACCAAACAAAGTATCCCGGGTTTCAACCCGGGGCAAAAGCCCGGGGCAAAGAAAAAGCCTCCAACTTTCATTGGAGGCTTTTATACATTTCGAAGATTCTTCCCCTGAACATTATTACAGTGCAGCAGCGCCTTCTACAAGTACCGTTACTTTGTTGTGCAGCACTTCTACAAACCCGCTTTGAATACTGTAGTGTTCTGTGTGGGATTTGTCTTTTAGTATTTTGAGGTTCCCTTTGCCTAAAGCGCTTACTAACGGCGCGTGTTTGTCCAGCACTTCAAACAAGCCGGTAATACCGGGCAGTTGAACACCGTACACTTCTCCGCTGTACAGTTTTTTTTCAGGCGTTAATATTTCTAAAGTCATGGTCGTATCAGTTTATTATCCCTTCGCCGCTTCCAGTAATTTCTTCCCTTTCTCCATCGCATCTTCCAAAGTACCTACTAAGTTGAAGGCTGCTTCAGGGTATTCATCCACTTCACCATCCATGATGGAGTTAAAACCGCGGATAGTATCTTCAATGCTTACGAATACGCCCTTCAGGCCGGTAAACTGTTCTGCTACGTGGAATGGCTGTGACAGGAAACGCTGCACTTTACGTGCACGCTGTACGGTCATCTTATCTTCTTCACTCAACTCATCCATACCAAGGATGGCAATGATATCCTGTAACTCTTTGTATCGTTGTAAGATCAGCTTAACGCGGTTGGCCGTATCGTAGTGCGCATCACCCACGATAGCAGGTGTGAGGATACGTGAAGTGGAATCCAATGGATCCACCGCAGGATAGATACCTAAGTCGGCAATCTTACGGCTTAATACGGTAGTCGCATCCAAGTGAGCGAACGTAGTAGCCGGCGCAGGGTCGGTCAGGTCATCCGCAGGTACATATACCGCCTGTACGGAAGTAATAGAACCATTTTTGGTAGAAGTGATACGTTCCTGCATCAGTCCCATTTCAGTTGCCAGTGTAGGCTGGTAACCTACGGCAGAAGGCATACGGCCCAGCAGGGCTGATACTTCAGAACCAGCCTGGGTGAAACGGAAGATATTATCTACGAAGAACAGGATGTCCTTACCTTTTCCGGTACCATCGCCATCACGGAAATATTCTGCAATAGTCAAACCAGACAGGGCCACACGCGCACGTGCTCCCGGAGGTTCATTCATCTGTCCGAATACGAATGTTGCTTTGGAATCTTTCAGACCTTCCATATCCACTGAGCTCAGGTCCCAGCCACCTTCTTCCATGCTGTGTTTGAACTTGTCGCCATATTTCATGATACCGGCTTCGATCATCTCGCGCAGCAGGTCATTCCCTTCACGTGTACGCTCACCCACACCGGCAAATACAGAAAGACCACCATGTCCTTTGGCGATATTGTTGATCAGCTCCTGGATCAATACGGTCTTACCTACACCGGCACCACCAAAGAGACCGATCTTACCACCTTTCGCATAAGGCTCGATCAGGTCAATTACCTTAATACCTGTGAACAGTATCTCTGAAGAAGTACTCAGGTTTTCGAATAATGGGGGTTTATTGTGAATGGGGCGGCCATTTGCTTTGCTCACCTGGGGCAGACCATCGATGGCGTCACCGGTTACATTGAACAGGCGGCCATTGATTCCCTCACCCACTGGCATGGCTATGGCTTTTCCGGTATCTATTACGGTCATACCACGCACAAGGCCTTCGGTACCATCCATCGCAATGGTACGAACACTGTCCTCACCTAAGTGCTGCTGTACTTCCAATACTAATTTTTCACCGGTTTCCCTGGTTATTTCCAATGCATTGTAAATCTCGGGTAATGTGCTATCGTCGGGAAAATGAACGTCTACTACCGCGCCGATAATCTGTTTGATCTTACCTTTTGTAGCCATGTCAGGAGAGATATTATAGGTTTAAAATTTCCGATTTGGCGGCAAAGGTAAGGGTCTGTGGCCTAAAAATGAGCAAACCTTTCATGAAAATTTAGGCGCCCTTTTTGCGGCCTGTCCATAAGTTGTACAGGAACTTCAAAACAGCAAAAACGCTCAGTTGCCTGGCGCCGCTGAACAGCCCTTCTTTGAACCCGCCCTGCTCATCTGTTTTCCCGGCCAGCAAACGAAAAGCACCTTTCATCACCCGCCAGGTACCGGCTGCCAGCCGGCTGTTCATGAAAACAGGCAGTACCAGTCCCAGGGTAGCTTTAATACTCTCTTCCGGCACTTTGTTCCAGCGCTCCTCCAGTGCCTGCTCCCCTGCGGTGATGCGCTGCTTCACCTCCTTTATCGCGGCCCGCAGGGCTGCCTGGTTTTCAATGGTATGCAGGGGTTCGGGCATTGGGTCAATTTAATCTTTTTCAAAAACAATACGGATGATCCGGTTAATGATCTCTTTCTCATAATACTTACGGCACAGGACCAGCACTGCAAGCAATACCACATAAAACCCGGTTACAATGGCAAAACCTTTGAACAGGCTGCCGGTACGTTCAGCAAAAAAGTAACCGGCCATGATGCTCAGGAACATAATAATGAGGCCCGACACCATCGCTATCGCTATCACCGAAAACAGCATGGCCACCACGCGCGACAGCTTATCCGTTCCCTGCATTTTCATCAGTAAAAGCCGGTCCTGCAGGTATTGTTCCAATTCCTTCCGCGATTCGGTAAAAAAACTATTGTTTGTTTTCATATTTCTGTTATTATTTTCGTCCCCGGGCTGAAGCCCGGGGCAAAAGTGGGCTGAAGCCCACTCAATTTATGGAAAACAAGCAAGACTATAAGATCAACCGGTACTTTTTCCTCGCTGTGATATTGCTGTTCGGGGCATTCCTGCTGTTCAGCTTATTGCAGTTCTTTACCGCTTTCCTGGCGGCGGTGATGTTTTATGTGCTGAGTAAGGCGCCGGTGGAATGGCTGGTCAAAAAGAAGCGCTGGCGTAAGTCATGGGCGGCGATATTGGTGATCGTGGTTTCTTTCTTTATCATCCTGCTGCCCATCTCTTTATTAGCAACCATGCTGTACAACAAGATCATCACTGTTGCCGGTAATACACAGCTGATCATGCAGTATTTTAAGAAGCTGGATGTTTTCCTGCGGCAACGGCTGCATTTTGTATTGTTGTCCGATAAAAATATGGCCGAGGCGCAGGCTTATATAGCCAATTTTATCTCCTCAGCCCTCAACCAGGGTCTCAACCTGTTCAGCGCCATCACCATGATGTATTTTTTCCTGTACTTCATGATCATCAATATCAACCGCATGGAAGCGGCCATTATTTACTTCCTGCCCTTCAAACGCCATAAGATCAAACTATTTGGGGATGAATTGCAGGCGCAGACTTTCAGCAATGCCATCGGTATTCCGCTGATCGCCGCAGCACTGGGACTGTTCGCCTACATCGCCTTCCTGATCGCCGGCCTGAACGAAGCGGGTTTCTGGGCCGTGATCACCGGCTTTTCTTCTATCATACCCATCGTAGGCACCGGTCTCATTACCATTCCTGCGGGTATCTACCTGCTGATCATACACCATACCTGGGAGGGTATATTTGTTTTGTTGTGGGGGATCATTGTACTTAGCAGTATCGATAATGTGTTGCGTTTCATGCTGGCCAAACGCATGGCCGATGTTCATCCGGTCGTTACCGTATTGGGGGTTATTATCGGGCTCAATTATTTCGGGATCACCGGGCTGATCTTCGGGCCATTGATCATCTCCTATTTCATCATCCTGCTGAAGATCTACCATGCAGAATTTCTTTCCCCGGGCTGAAGCCCGGGGCAAAATAAATTATCTTCTTCTTTTGAGCCACTGTTCGGGATCCAGGGGCACGCTTTTTTCATTGTTGATCATGAGCAGCAGTGAGCCGTCGCCGTCGATGTTGGTGCCGGAGCGGCCTACAATGGAGCCGGCTTTTACCGCCTGGCCGCGCGATACGGAGATACTGGATAAATGACCATATACACTGAAGTATTTACCGTGACGGATGAACACCGTCCATTCGCCCTGGATATCGGCGGCATAAGATACTTCACCATCGGCAATGCTTTTTACGGCAGAACCCTGCGGCAAAGCAATTTCAATACCATCGCTCTTACGCGTCAGCTTGGTGCCGGGAATGGTTTCTATGCCAAAGTGTACGTCAATATTACCCACATCCACCGGCCAGGGCAGGTGTCCCCTGTTGTTTTCAAATTTGATGGATGTCTCCCTGCCTTCGGGGGTCGACTCCAACGGCGTGTAAACACGGTTGCTCCTGGGAGCTGCGTTGGTAGCAACCGGCTCAGTGACTTTGGGTTTTGGTGTAGTGGGGTTTGTGGTGGTGGCTTCCAATGCTTTCTGTTTCGCTAATCTTTCCCGGCGGGCCGCTTCTTCTGTCTCGCGCCTGATTACCGCCAACACTGCTTCGCGCATTTTCTGGCGTTGTCTTTCTTTGTCGTGTATCTGTTTGGCTATCTCTTTTTCGCGGCCTTTGAGCTGGGCCACTACCTGGTCCTGCTCTTTCCTGTCGTCCTGCAGCGCTTTCAGTTGTTCATTCTGCTTTTGCAGCGTAACCACCTGCTCTTTTTTATTGTTGTTGAGCAGGCCTATCTTTTCATGCAGCAGCTGGTCCGATTTGATGATGGCATTGGCCTGCGCCTCCCGGTTCTGGCGATAACTTTTTAAATAAGTGATCCGTTTAACAGCGTCATTAAAACTATTGGCGGAAAATAAAAAGTTGAGGTACTCGTAGCTGCCCCTGCTCTTGTAAGCAAACACCAAGCTCTTGGCATATTTCAGCTTAAGGGTATCCAATTCCTTGCCTAAACGGTAAATATCACGTTCATTGGTAAAGATGGTTTCATCGAGCTGACGTATCTGCTTGCTGATACCGTTGACCAATTCTTCACGGGCCCGCACTTTTCTTTTGATCATGGCGAGCTGACTGAGCGATAACTTTTTGTTCTTCTGTGTTTCGCTGAGCATCCTGTTCAGGTCGGCCAGTTCTTTTTTCAGGTCCTGCTCTTTTTTCTGCAATTCTTCTTTGGTAGCCTGGGCATGGGCACAGGCAGTCAGAACAAATACCAGCAGCAGGACAGAAAAAAGTCGTTTCATCATGATCCAATATATTGAACGTGAGGGGAAATTATTTACGTTTGATATTTTTGGGGATGTCAAACGTATATTTTAACGGTTCATTAAGTGTGAATTCCTTGAAATCAAGGTAAACATCCAACTGCGATTTCTCCGCCACCGATATTTTACGATAGGCTGCAAACTGGTAAGGGCCGAGCGACTGGTAATTACCGAAAGTAATATCGCAGGTCCTGTTGCGCTGTATGTCAATATCATCCAATTTGCTGTGCAGTATCCTGTTATCGGTATTGTCAAGGGTAACCAGGTGTTTGAATATATCGCCCACCATCAATACCAATAATTGGGTGGAAGTATTTTTATACGACACTAAGTTCCCATCTATGAACACAGGATTACCGATCAGCATGTCCTGCAGGGTATAAAAATCGAAGGGTATCTGTGTTACTTCCTGGAGGTAGCTGATAGAGCGGTACAGGACCGATTTGCCCTCTACTAATTTGATCATCACCACACTGTCCTTTGTTATTTTCGTTTCCAGTCCCACTTTACTGATCCCGAGGAATTTGCCGGCCACTTTGATCAGGATCACGCTGTCCTTCTGCATGCTCAGGTAAGCCGTATAGTTATCGCTGTGTTCTGCACTTTCATAACTCACTTTGATCTTGGCATTGAAAGTGTTGAAGTCGATCTTGCTTTTCACCACTTTACTCATCAGGTCTTTCACAATAGCAGCCGAGTCTACTTTAGGCGATTCCTTGATCACGATCGTCTGCGCCGTATCTTTTTTAGAAATGGCATTCTGAATCCCCTGCACTTTTTTCACCGTCTTGCAAGCAACACCAAAAGTGAGCAGGGTTACAACTAAAAGGAGATACTTCATATAAAAGTCAAAAGTTAAAAATCAAAATCCCAAAATCCTACATCTAAAAATCAGCCATCCTACTTCCCCGTATGCCCAAACCCTCCCTCTCCACGCTCCGTTTCATTAATCGCGGTCACTTCCAGCCAGCTTGCTTTTTCCACCTGCTGAAACACCAGCTGAGCAATCCTGTCGCCGCTATGAATGG
>JBHAFM010000163.1:0-51499 GCA_041856175.1 Sediminibacterium sp. | reverse complement strand
CTCCACCCTGCTTGGCTTTAAAATCGATCTCGAAATAACGTTTACGATCCCTTTCATTGATGGTATCCAATGCATAGGTTACCATGTATTTGCCCATATCAGTTGCCACACCTTTAAACAGTGTAAGGTTTTCGGCAGGATTACCCGCAGGGTTGTTTTTCTGACTGGCATCTGCCCTGAGCGGGGTAACACCTGTAGTATTCCAGCTCAGTACTGTTTTTTTGCTGGATGAAATAAGGATACCCACCAGCACCATTCCAAAACCAATATGTGCAACAGAGGCGCCGGCGGCTTTGAGCTTTCCTTTAAGTCCCAGCCAGATATAAGCTGCATTCGCCACAACTGCATATACGGCCGAAAAAATAGCTAAGTGAATGGCGACCAAAAAGCCGGGGCCCTTTTTATCATACCCTATCATCCCGAATGTACTGATGGCAATACTGATGACCAATGCGATGACTGTAGGGATCCATATTTTTTTACCAAAGAAAACCTTGGGTGTATCCTTGTACTTGAAATATTGCGTAATGGCAGCCAGCAAGCCAATCACTATGGCTACAAATACCTGTATCTGGTTATAGGAAAACTCAGGGTCTTCCGGTGGTGCAATATTGGTTCCGAATAATTTATTGAATACGGGAGTAGACGTTTTGGCAATGATCACTATGCCTGACAGAAATAATACCAGTGAACCTATAAACATCCAGAACTCGCGACTGTAGGTGTTTTCTTCTTTTGTAATAGAAGGGATGGTTTTGTATCGCTGAACGAATAATACCATCGCAGGTACAAAGAACACGAGTACAAACAGCAGCAACTGCGTGTTCATACCCAGGTCGGTAAAAGCATGTACCGATGTATCGCCTAAGATACCGCTTCGTGTAAGGAAGGTTGAATATAGTACCAGTGTAAAACTGATGATATAGAAAAAGTAAGTCGGCCTGAGCGAATAGCCGCTGTTCCTGTAAATGAGATTGGTATGCAATCCTGCTACCAAAGTCAGCCATGGTACCAATGAGGCATTCTCTACGGGATCCCAGGCCCAGTAACCGCCGAAAGACAGGCTTTCATAAGCCCATGCAGCGCCCATCATGATACCGGTACCCAGTACTGCAGCTGAAAACGAAGCCCAGGGTAAGGAAGCCTTGATCCAGTCATGCTGCCTGCGCATCAATCCTGCTATTGCATAGGCAAAGGGGACAATGGTTGATGCAAATCCAAGGAACAATACCGGCGGGTGGATCACCATCCAGTAATTCTGCAGCAAAGTATTTAAACCGGTCCCATCCTTTACAAATTGAAGATAGTCGCGCCGTATACCGCCATTGAGTACATCCTGGAAAATGGGTGCACGATCAAAGAATCCTTCATTTCTCAGCAACACAAACGGGCTGCTGCCTACTTTGGTTCCAAAGAAATAAATCCCTACCAGCATAGTAGCCAGGGCAAACTGTGCAAAACTGATCACCGTCATCACGCCAGCTTCCCACTCTTTTGACTTCCAGATCAATATCCATCCCAACACACAATGCCAGAAACTCCACAGCATAAAACTACCCTCCTGTCCCTCCCAGAAACAACTCAGCAGGTATTCTGTCTGCAGGCTTTTATCACTATGCGTGTAAGCGTATTTATACTCAAACAGGTGGTGTGAAATGATATGATACAGGCTCAGGAACAGTGCAATCACACTGGCTGTCTCAATGAAAAAAGCAATGCGCGCCAGGCGTATCCAGCTTTGTTTCTCCTCTATCAAAACAATACGGTTTGCCTTAAAATAGGCGATAGTGGCTATTAGGGAAGCAACTAAAGAGAGTACCGCAAAAAACTGTCCCGCCTGTCCGGGTAATAAATGTTCACCTATATAATTCATCGCTGTTGTACGGGGTTCTGTTAGCAGATACTGTGAATCAGGATGCTATGAGCCGGCTGCTTATTGATTGGCCGTCTGCAGTTTTTCCTGTATGGTCTTGGGATTGTCTTTGTATTTAGAGGGGCATTTCAGCAGTATATCCTTGCATTCAAAATGATCGCCCTGTACCCTGCCCTTCAATACCAGCCGTTCACTTTTCTCCATATCAGTGGGCTTGTTATTATAATACACCACTTTGATGCTGCTGCCCAGGGTATCGACAGCTGTAAATACTAAGTAGTTAGGGTTCTTTACTGCATCATATTCTAAAGGCTGCTGTTTATCAAGTTTGGCGATCAGGTTGACAAATTTTCCCTCTTTTTCCTTCGCAGAAGCAATGGTTTCATAGGTGGTCAGGTCGCCGGTATAACTGATCAGTACCACGATAGCCGCCGCAATCAATACCAATAAAATAATATGTGTTTTCTTCATCCCGCGTCCTTTTAGGCTGCAAAAGTACGTCATAGTTTGTAGTTTCCGGTTGGAGGTCTGCAGTTTTGGAAATTTAACAACTATAGGTTCCGAACCTGAACTTTAGACTAACTTTGCACCCGTTTGCAATCTAAGAAATGATCATGTCCAACTTATCGCAGTTCAACCCCAATGCGGTTGGCAATCCCAATAACAATATTTTTGGCCTTCCTTTTTCCGAAGAAGATGCCCGTTTGGTAATACTCCCGGTTCCCTGGGAAGTAACGGTAAGCTATGGAGCCGGAACCTCCCGCGCCCCTGAGCACGTTTTCAAAGCCAGTATACAGATCGACCTCTATGACGCAGATGTGCCCGATGGCTGGAAACAGGGTTTCTACATGCGTGAAACAGATAAACGCATTTTACTGAAAAGCGATTACCTGCGCAAAGAAGCAGAACTGTATATCGACTATATTTCAAAAGGTGAACTGGTTGAAAAAAACAAGTTCATGTGCAAAAGTCTCAAAGAGATCAATGAAGGTGGCATCGCACTGAACCAGTGGGTATTTGAACAGGCCAGGCACTTATTAGACAAAGAAAAACTGGTAGGCCTGCTGGGTGGAGACCATAGTATTTCATTGGGGATGATGAAAGCCCTCGCTGAAAAGCATGGTGATTTTGGTGTATTGCAGATTGACGCGCACTGTGACCTCAGAAAAAGTTATGAAAACTTTACTTACTCTCATGCGTCGGTGATGTACAACGCATTAAATGAAATTCCGCAACTGCAAAAATTAGTGCAGGCAGGCGTGCGTGATTATTGCCAGGAAGAATGGGAACTCATTTGCAATAGTAATTACAGGGTTGTTACTTATCTCGACAGGGCCATCAAAGCGAGACAATACGAAGGCGAAACCTGGAAACATATTGCCGAAGAAATAGTGAGTCACCTGCCACAAAAAGTGTACATCAGTTTAGACGTGGATGGATTGGACAGAAAGCTTTGTCCCAATACCGGCACCCCGGTACAAGGCGGTTTTGAAAGTGAAGAAGTATTGTACCTCTTTAAAAAGATCAGGGAAACCGGCCGCGAGCTCATTGGTTTTGACCTCGTTGAAATTGGGGTGGGCCAAACTGACTGGGATAGCATCGTGGGCGCCCAGCTATTGTGGAGAATATGTAACCTGATGGTGAAATAGATGAAAAATAAACCTTACGACTACGTTATTGTATTTAGGCAATCCGGCTACCGGATCGTTGACCGCATCAGCCAGTTCATGTTATTACTGTCTGTTGTCATATTTGTTTTTACGGCTTTTGTTCCATTTACAAGGGCTTCTCCTGTTCTGCTGGGAGTTGTTGCGTTCATTGTAACCTGGTGGATCTATTGCTACCGGCAGCAAAAAAAAGGGATCATGCCCTTTTTCAGGCTGGCACTTGTATTTGCGGCCTGGGGCTGGTACCTGCAACCCAATGGCCTGTTCCCAGCCCTCGTTTACCTGCTGGCTGCATTCTTAGAAGGACAGGTAAAATTTCCCCAGGAAGTAGCGTTTGATCCCACGGAAGTGGTAGTCAACAGTTTTCCTAAAAAGCACTACCAATGGTCTGAGCTGGCCAATGTGGTATTGAAAGACAACCTGCTGACCATCGATTTCAAAAACAATAAACTGGTACAAAAAGAAACAGACGGCAGCATTTCTGCACGCGAAGAGGAGGAATTTAACGACTTTTGCAGGAAGTGGCTGAACGCATAACGCATCATTTTGATTTACCTATTATGACCCTAACACAATCACCTTTTCTCCTGTATTCAGATGGTAAAGGCAATATTTTTGAAGATACCACGCTCTATGCGGTTGGTCGCGCAGGATGGGATGCATTTCCTGTTCCCGTGGAGGATTGGATCGAACTTCCTGAAGGTGGTAATCTGTATGAACTACCCGGACGCAGGGGTATTGGTATTGATGTAAAGACCGGCGACATGCGTTTGTGCGAAAAAGGATGGGCTGTTGCCGCTTTTATTCCGCCTGCACATAGCGGCTTATATATTGCAGCATATGAAACATTGCCGGATGCACCAACACTCCCGCTCTTTTGTTATACGGCAGCAGGCTGGCTGAATGAAAAAACATACGTGCCTGCGATAAGAATTGAACAGGATATCAGGCAGGAATGTGCAGGTTATGATGATGCAAAAATCAAATCAGGTACACAACATTTGCTCCAGGCATATCCTGAAAACAGGTTAGTCAAACACCTGATGGAAAACTGCTGCATGACTTACCATTGCCCGGCTGCAAGGAACTTCTCGATGGCAAGATGGGAATGTCCTGTTCCCACATCACCGGCCTGTAACGCCAATTGCATCGGCTGTATTTCTTTCCAGCCCGAAGAAGAAACCATTGTATCAACACAGGATCGCCTTATGTTCAAGCCTATGGCGGAAGAGATTGTTGAATTTACCGTACCGCATTTAATGAACGCCCCCTTTCCTATTATAAGCTTTGGACAGGGCTGTGAAGGAGAACCATTATTGATGTGGGAAACGATCAGGGAATCCATCATCCAGATTCGCAAACATACAGACAAGGGCAGCATCAACATTAACACCAATGGATCCAAACCCGATGCAGTGAAGGCTTTGTGTGAAGCGGGACTGAACAGTATCCGTGTAAGCACCAACTCAGCAAGGAAGCATATTTATGAACCTTATTACCGGCCCAATAATTACCGGTTTGAGGACATCATTGAGAGCCTGAAAGTGGTACGCAGTTATGGTGGCTGGGCAAGCATCAACTATTTTGTATTTCCGGGCATGACAGACAGTGTGGAAGAATATGAAGCATTGCGCAAACTCATCAGAGAAACGGATCTCTCCATGATCCAATGGCGCAATTTCAATATCGACCCGGATTGGTATATGGGAAAGATCGGCATCCATGAAACCGGCGAAATGTTGGGTGTAAAACAACTCATGAGCCTGATACAGGAAGAATTCCCGGCATTGAAATTCGGATATTTCAACCCGCCTATGGAACGTATCAAAGGAGATTATAACAGGCAATTCGCCGGAGCAGAGCGTTATGTCTGATGCCCGGAATATTATTCTATATAAGCAGGCCAGGTATACAAACACAGGCCGGCAGAACAGGCATGGGAGGTTAATGTGCTTTCACTAAGATGATCTCCTGCCATATTTTACTTGGTTTTAGGGCTTTCTGCCGTCCGCCCATGCCCAGCGCTCCTGAGCCAATGGATATCCCTATACCCCCACCGCTTCCGAAACTGCCAAATCCGAGTCCGCCGCCAATGGAAACACCGCTACCCCGGGTGCCGCGTGAGGCCGGGTCTGCCGGTACAGGGTCTATCAGGAATCCAACAGCTAAGCTTTTGCCACCCTGGTTAATAGCACTGTTGCGGTTGAATAAGGCAGTAAAAGGAACTGCTGCTTCATAGACCAACTCACCCGATGGGTTCAGGCCAACGCCTACTTCAATCCCTTCTGCATTCTCTTTACCATAATCGTAATTCTCGACCGTCTTCACGGTATTAAACCCGAAAAGCGAATAATCCTGTGCGTTGCTGAGTGCAATGTGCTTGTTGTTGCTGAATTCCTGCCTGCCATTTAACGGGCTATTTTTCCTTGGAATATTGCCTGTTGGAAAGACAATACCGGCGGCACCATGCTCGTCATTGGCAGCATGGGTATTGAAGAGTACCGTTAGTCCGCCTCTCAATATTCTTTGTTGTGTATTTTCATCATTGCTGCGCAGTAATACGTATAAATGCGTTTGGTCGTTTGTAACTGAATAACTGAAGTTTTCCTTCTTATTGTATTGAAAGTGCAATGGTTCCGTCCAGTCACTATCGTTCCCGTCAATGACCAGTTTATTCCCCTGCCAGGCTCCTTTTGCTGCGGTGCCCGATTGCTGGCTGTTCTTAGCAGGGCCGCAGGCGCCAAGTAAACCGGCTAAACCTATAGCAGCAAGGAAATATAGCTTATACATTTTTTTCATAACCGGCATTTTAAAAGTGATACAAAAATAACTACTACCGCAGACTACCACCACAAACCTTAACCTTTCTTTATACCGGAAAGTGGATTACGGCAGCATTATGGTAGTAATTTTCAACATTGGCGCTAAAGAACGCCGCTACACGTAAATTTGGTATGAACAATTATCAATCCATGCAGGTTAGTTTTGAGCGGGAGAAAAACATCAAAGCATCAGCCATTACCGTAGCTGTATGCCTGTTGCTGTTCCTGCTTTTCTTTTTCCTGCAATGGACGCTGCCACAAATACCCCAGCCCAGTTTCGGGGAGGGTATTGAAGTGAACCTGGGTAACAGTGAAACCGGATCGGGCAATGTGGCCCCACAGGTACCGGGCGAACCCTCTGCTACTGAAGAGGCAAAAAGCGCCCCGCCAAAGTCGGCACAGCCTGATCATCAACCCAATATCAATGCAGATGAAAATGCTGATGCTGATGCACCGGTCATTAACAAGACCATAGCAAAAACTGCTACCAGGCCCCTGATTCATCCAACGCCCACCATAAGGAAATCAACCAATACGGCTACTACCAATCCAACGCCTACTCCGCCCAAACCAAAAGCAGTGTTCAAAGGCGGTACCAGTACCACGAGCAGTGGTAACCGTGCCGATAGTTATAATGGCATGCGTGACCAGGGTATTGCAGGTGGTAAAGGCGACCAGGGTAACCCGAACGGTAATCCCAACTCCGACAGCTACAAAGGCAATGCAGCTAGTGGTAATGCAGGCAGTGGCGGAAACGGTGGGGTGGATATCAGGAGCGGACTTAATGGAAGACGGATCACAAGATTGCCTTCCTTTGAAGACGATTTTAATGAAAATGCAAAAGTAGCAGTGGACATTACGGTTGACAGGGCTGGTAATGTTACACAAGCAATGGTGAACGTAAGAGGAACCACTACCACCAACCAGAATATCCGTAATATCGCCATCCGCAAAGCGAGGTCACTGAAGTTGAATGCAGGTGATGCAGAAGAGCAGACAGGGACATTGGTCTTTAGTTTTAAATTGCGCGGTTAACTACTTTTGCAGTAACATCGCAATTGCATGAACTACCAGGAGACACTTGATTACCTCTTTACCAGACTTCCCATGTTCAGCCGTATTGGCGCCGCGGCTTTTAGAAAAGACCTGGCCAATACCATCCGGTTGTGTGAAGCATTGGGCAATCCGCAACTACAGTTCAAAAGTATTCACGTAGCAGGCACCAATGGCAAAGGGTCTACCAGCCATATGCTGGCCGCCATCCTGCAAACGGCGGGTTATAAAACCGGGTTATATACCTCCCCCCACCTGAAAGATTTCAGGGAAAGGATACGGGTTGATGGCCTGTGGTGCAACGAACAATATGTGATCGATTTTACCCAACGCATACAGCCGCTGATAGAAACCATTGAGCCTTCATTCTTTGAGATCACGGTAGCCATGGCTTTCGATTATTTCGCAAAACAACAGGTGGAAGTAGCGGTTATTGAAGTGGGACTCGGCGGTCGTTTAGACAGTACCAATATTATTACCCCTGAACTAAGTATCATTACCAATATCGGCTGGGATCACATGAATATGCTAGGTAATACATTGGAACAGATTGCCTTTGAAAAAGCAGGCATCATCAAGTCGGGCGTTCCTGTTGTGATTGGCGAAGTCATACCTGAAACAAAGCTGGTATTTGAAAAACAGGCAACCGGTTCTCCGCTGTTCTTTGCCGAAGAGAAAAGATATGTTGCAGACTGGCAATACAACCACCATCAATTGGCAGTTGAGGTCGTTGATAACAGGCACAACGAACACCAGACCTACCAATTAGACCTTCCGGGTATTTACCAGACAAAAAACCTCCTTACTGTGCTGGAAGCTGTATACCAGTTACAGCAAAAAGGATGGCATATTGGTACCAGTATTGTACAGCAGGCGCTACAGCATGTGAAGAAACTTACCAGCTTGCACGGCCGTTGGGAAGTAATTCACCAGGATCCAGTTGTGGTGCTGGATGTAGGCCATAATACAGATGGTGTTAAACAGGTGCAGAAACAAATTGAATTGTCTGACTACCGCCACCTCCATATCGTCATCGGCATGGTAAAGGATAAGGAAATTGACAAAGTACTTGCCCTGCTCCCTTCGCACGCTGCGTATTATTTTACAAAGGCACAGATACCGAGGGCAATGGACGAACATCACCTTCAGCAACTCGCTGCCAATTACCAGTTACGCGGGGAAAGTTTTAGCGACGTGAATACTGCTTTAAAAGCAGCATTACAGCATGCACATAAGGATGATATGGTATTGGTATGCGGTAGTGTTTTTCTGGTTGGAGAAGTCAGGCTGTGATGGCTGGTGCCGCAAACATCACAAGTTGGATTGAAGCCAGCCGAGGCGGAGGAAGGCTTTATATACAGCACCTATCTGCACACCATGCTGCATTTTATCTTCTTTCAGCAGTTGCATGGCTTCTTCCTTGGAGAGTGTGACCACATCAATATCTTCAAATTCATCAAATTTTTGTTTACCGTTTTGTTCCGCACCTGTTGCAAGAAAAAAGTAAGCAGTATTGTTATTGAGGGCCGTATTGGGAGATATTTTAAACAGGAATTCAATATTGTCTGAAGTATAACCGGTTTCCTCCAGCATTTCCCTTCTGGCGGCAGCTTCGGGTGTTTCACCTTTGTCAATAATGCCACCAGGTAATTCATAGGTAACTTCATCTACCGGGTAACGGTACTGCCGTACTAACACCACCCGTTCTTCTTTGGTCACAACAATGATATTGGTCCAGTCGGGCAACTCCACCACATAATACGGTTCAATAATCCTGCCATCGGGCAGTTCACAACTATCCGCACGGGCTTTGAACCACCTGTCGTTGTACACATATCCGGAAGATAATGTCTTCCACCTAAATGGTCTCTTCATGCTATCGGTCTCCTGTCTTTGCCATTTGTTTTTATACCTGTATATCCATTACCAGCCTTTGGCATCGCGTAAGGAGGTAATATGCGCTGTATGGTGTTTGCCATGCCATGCATACATACCCAGCAGGAACCAGAGTGTCATCTTTCTGCCATGTTCAGGATGCACTACTGTACGCTCCCATTGGGCATCGGTAAGGTCCTTAATGGTTGCATACCAGCGCTGGTGCAGGGCATGTAATAAAGTGATGGATACATTAACCGGAACGGATGTAACATCTGCCAGCAAGGCCCATGCTTTTTCTTCATAGGGCCTGATGGTAGGATTATCTTCTGTTAATCCCAACTTAAAACGTGTGTAGGCATTCATGTGACTATCCGCCACGTGATGCACCAGCTGGTTCACTGTCCAGCCGCCATCCCGGTAAGGCGTTTGCAATTGCTGCGCATCAAGATTGATGATGACACGTTCTAATTCTTCCGGCAGAAATTTGATATCTGATAACCACTTTTCTTTTTGCGCATTTGAAAATGGCTGTGACTCATATTTGCCGATTGGATAACGAGGGTCGTTGCTCATACAATATATTTGGGGTTTTACGACTATTATTTATTCTTCTCTTAATACATGCCCGGTCAGGTGAATGAACACATCTTCCAGGTTGGCTTTCTTCACTTCTTTGGGCCTTTCAAAACCTGTTGCCACTAATTCATCGATCAGTTTATCAGGCGAGTTCAACGCAATGATCCTTCCACTGTCAATAATCGCTACCCTGTCGCACAACACTTCTGCCTCATCCATATAATGTGTTGTAATAATTACCGTTGTTCCTTTACTGCGGATATCTTTTACCAGGTCCCACAAATTTCTTCTGGCCTGGGGATCTAATCCGGTTGTAGGTTCATCTAAGAAAATGATCCTTGGTTTATTGATCAATGTGGTTGCAATAGAAAAACGCTGCTTTTGCCCGCCGCTCAACTCTTTGAATTTTGCTTTGGCTTTCTCGCGCAGGTTCACGGTATCGAGCAATACATAAGGATCAATGTTCTCGTTGTAAAGTCCTGCAAAAAGCCTGATCAGCTCTACAAGGTTCAGGCTAGGATAATAACCGGAGGTTTGCAATTGCACCCCAATGATCTTCTTGATCTCATCGGGCGATCTGTCCAAGTTCAATCCATCTACCCATACTTCTCCGCTGGTCTTATTGCGCAATGTTTCAATAATTTCCAGCGTAGTTGATTTACCCGCGCCATTGGGCCCGAGCAGGCCAAATATTTCGCCCTCCATCACTTCAAAGCTGAGTCCCTTTACCGCTTCAAAATCTCCGTATTTTTTATGCAGGTCTTTTACCTGTATGATTGTTTTGCTCATAATCAGAATGTATAAACGAGCCCGGCATTATTTCCTGATACACCAATACCCAATGCCGTCTTATGGTACCGTTCATTGAATAAATTAACCGCCATCTGAAGACGTTGTTGCCCGGTCATGATCAGGTAGCCACCGCTCAATAATGCGGCAAAGCCTCCGCCTATCAAACCCCAGCCTGCTCCTTTACTATCAGCAGAAGAAATAAATCCCGCACCTATGGCAATGGCCACGCTTCCTGCCACACCCAGTGCTTGCCCCGCTATCTTGTTCGCCTGATGCCGATGGTACAGGCTGATCAGCTCCTCGTCGCGTGTCCTGTAGAACAGGTACCTGAACTGGGCGCTTCCTTTATACAAAGTATCCCTGTAAAAGATACTATTGGGCTTACTACTGATCACATAATTCATGGTACCTGGCTCTATACGCTGCTGCGCAAACGACAACAAGCTTAAAATACAACAGCACCCTACTAATCCGATATATTTCCAGGTCATCCTGTTATTGTTTTCCCTGCAGGTATGTTTCCAATTCATCCATCATTGATTTACTGCCTATGAATAAAGGTGTCCGTTGGTGCAATTCAGTCGGCTTAACATCTAATATCCTTTGTGTTCCATCTGTTGCTGCCCCTCCTGCCACTTCCACAATAAAAGCACAGGGATTGGCTTCATACAGCAAACGCAATTTACCTTTTGGTTTCTCTGTTGTTCCGGGGTACATAAAGATACCACCTTTGATCAGGTTACGGTGTACATCGGCCACCATACTGCCAATATATCTTTGGGTATAAGGACCTCCTGTTTCTTTGGTCTTGCGCTGGCAGCCATCGATATACCTTCTCACGCGTTCATCATACTGAAAAAAATTACCGTGGTTGACAGAATAAAATTTTCCGTTGGGCGGACACTTGATATCCGGATGGCTCAGTGAAAACTCTCCTATTGACGGATCTAAGGTAAACCCGTTCACCCCTCTTCGTGTGGCATAAACAATCATGGTACTTGATCCGTAGATCACATAGCCTGCCGCTACCTGCCGGTTACCGGCTTGCAGGAAATCTTCTTTGGTACATGGCTTGCCCTTTTCACTCACCCGTTTGTAAACACTGAATATGGTGCCGATAGATACATTCACATCAATATTGCCGCTGCCATCGAGCGGATCAAACATCACCACGTATTTGCTGTTGTTGCTTACTTCATCATCGAATACCACAAAGTCATCCAGTTCTTCACTGCCAATACCTGCACAACTGATCCCATGTTTCAACACGCCCATGAACTGGTTATTGGCATAGATATCCAATTTTTTTACGTCTTCGCCCTGGACATTAATGGATCCGGCATCGCCAAGTATGTCAACCAACCCTGCTTTGTTCACTTCAACATTCACTCGCTTCGCGGCAAGCCCGATATCCCGTAAGAGGCTGCTCAGTTCGCCGGTGGCTGAAGGAAATTGTCTTAATTGCTGCAGGGTAAATTCATCCAATGTGAGGATATTCCTGTTTACCATCATAAAACTAACAATCGTTTTGATAAAGGTAGGGAGCAGGGGCGACTTGGAGAGATAAATTTTCCTTACTAACCATGTAATGTATACATGATTAGCAAGGCATTAGGGCTATTTTCTGAGGAATATTTGCGTAAAGAATACCACTCCTTCTTTGTCTTTATAGGTACCGATCCCCGTGAGTACGTAATTACCTTCAATATTCCTTTTGTGGCCCGGACTGTTCAACCAGCCCTTTACCACTTCTTTTGCCGTCAGTTCACCATAAGCTACGTTTTCTGCAGAGGCACTGATCCTGCCTTCTGCTTGCATAATGTTACTGATCCGCCGATCGAAACCGCTGTGTCCGAATCCGATTTTTCCGGTAGCCATGTCTTTACTATGCAGATATGCCTGCACTGCCGCTGTATTCAGTACTTCTAATTTTTGTAACCCTAAGGAACGCCTGTGTTCATTCACGTAATACAGGATGTTATCGTTCATGGCATTGGGTGGCACGCGTACGGTTGAAGTAGTTGGCGCAGGTTTGGTTTCGGCAGCAGGCATCGTGGGACTGCAGGAAAGTGTTAACACCGAAAGAAAAATAAAGCCGAAGTTTCTGGTAAGGAGAATTATTGCCATAAAATCCATTTTATGATCTACAGACAACAAATGTACCAAACAGGATGCATTGGGAAATTTTTAGCGCTTATCTGCTCAAAGGCAGGTTATGAAGTTGGGAAATTGTTATTTTTATGATTTTTTTATACGTGCCGTCAGTTATTATAATCAATAAATGGAATGAAAGTATTCAAATTTGGTGGAGCGAGTGTAAACAGTGTAGACAGGATTAAGAACCTCGCAGGAATTGTTCAAACGTACACAGCCCATCCGATGGTTATCATCATTTCGGCCATAGGTAAAACCACCAATGCTTTGGAAAAAGTGGTGGAAGCTTTTTATGAAGGGAAAAAGGAGGAGGCATTGCAATTGTTCCAGGTAGTAAAGAACCAGCACCTCACCACGGCCAAATACCTTTTGGTTACTCACTATAACCCTTGTTATACACAACTGAATGATTTTTTTACCGAAGTGGAATGGCTGCTGCACGATAAACCGGTACGGGAATTCGATTATTATTACGACCAGGTTGTTTGTTGCGGAGAACTGCTAAGCACCTGCATCATCAGTCACTATCTTAACCAGGAAGGCATTAGCAATGAATGGCTGGATGTGCGCGACATTATCCGAACAGATAATAATTTCAGGGATGCGGGTGTGGATTGGGAAGTGACCGCCGAAAGGATAAAACCGTTGTCAGCAAACATTTTTATAACCCAGGGCTTTATTGGGGCTACAGCTGATAATGAGAGTACAACACTGGGTCGTGAAGGCAGTGATTATACAGCAGCCGTATTTGCCAATAGCTTACAGGCAGAGAGTGTGACCATCTGGAAAGACGTGGAGGGTGTGATGAATGCCGATCCTAAAGTATTTCCGGATGCACGGCTGATCAGCGAACTGAGTTTTAATGAAGTGATAGAAATGGCTTATTACGGTGCGCAGGTAATCCATCCCAAAACCATCAAGCCTTTACAGAACAGGGGGATCCCATTGTATGTAAAGTGCTTTTTAGACCCGGCATTACCCGGGACTGTGATCCATAAAAAAAATGCAAAAGACCTTCCTCCTATCATTGTCATCAAGCATAACCAGGCATTGATGCACCTGAACAGCCAGGATTTTTCTTTTGTAGGAGAGCAACCCATGAGCCGGCTCTATGCTTTATGCAACAAACTCAGGATAAAACCAAACCTTGTTCAGACCGGTGCCATCAATGTGCAACTTTGTTTCGACGATCGCAACGATAAAATAGAACAGCTCGCCGCAGCTGCCAGCCCGGAGTTTGATGTACAAGTAGAAAAAGGACTGAGCCTGCTTACCATCAGGCATTACAATGATGAAACAATGCAGGCACTAACAACCGGGAAAGAGATGGTACTGAAGCAACAGACAAAAGAAACAGTGCAGGTGCTTTTTCGTGAAGTGGAGTGATGGATGATCAGAGCATTACGTACTCTCCTTTTTTGTTTACGGAGATCAGCGGCAATTTTTTGTGCACTTCGAAATAATCAAACACATCTTTCAGGCGTGTGGCAAAGGATTGGTATTCTTTGTTTTCTTTACTGGTCCGCTGCAAAAATTCCTTACTCTTTTCTACATTGAACCTCACCGGAAAAATATGAACCGGGATGAAATCCTGCCCCAGGTTGCGCGCATAAGATGCAAGGAGGTAGAGTTCTTCGATCTGGTTGTTCTGAAGCGGGATGCAGCCAACTGTAATGCAGGTACCATGAATGTATATGTCTCCCCCCGGTTTGGAGGAATCGCTGAGCAGTTGATCCGATTCATTGGGGTAATTCAGACCCAGTGACATGTGATAAGTGCTTTTGGGATTGAATTCATTGATATAATAAAATCCTTCGGGCACCTGGTAATCGCCTTCAATCCTTTTGGGACCAAGAGAACCGGATAAAGCGCATATCCTGTAGGTCTTGAATAGTTTAAAGGGCTCGCTCCGGTTGTTGCGTACCCATACTTCCAGTTGGCTATCATATTTAAAACTGCGCAGGTACACTTGTTTGGCGGGCCAGGTTAAATGAGCTGCTTCAAACTGTTTGCGCAAAGTGTCTTCTTTCTGCTTAATGGCATTTAACACACGGGGGTAACCACGTTGGTTATCCATAAACGAAGACTGCGCCGATAGCCTGCTAACCGCAAAAAGCGAAAAAAATACTACAACCAGGGGTTTCATAACGTCGAAAATAAGCAATGAAGGATATTCAACCCGTGTACTATCTGTTAAAAAAGCTGCCCAATTTTATAGAACGTACGGGGGACGGATAAAATTGTGCAGCCATATTAAATAAACTTTATAGGTTACCCCTCGTTTCCTGTTCCCTTTCAATGGCTTCAAACAAGGCCTTGAAATTGCCTTTTCCAAAACTTTTGGCCCCTTTACGCTGGATGATCTCAAAAAACAGGGTTGGCCTGTCCTCCACCGGTTTGGTGAACACCTGCAGCAGGTACCCCTCATCGTCGCGATCAACAAGGATACCCAGTTCTTTGAGTGGTTCCAGGTCTTCGTCAATAGACCCCACCCTGCTGAGCAGGTCGTCATAATAGGTAGACGGCACTTTCAGGAACTCCACGCCCCTGCTTTGCAGCTGGCTTACTGTTTTAACAATATCAGCGGTGGCCAATGCCACATGCTGACAACCCTCACCGTTATAAAAGTCGAGGTATTCTTCCACCTGTGATTTCTTTTTGCCTTCTGCCGGCTCGTTAATGGGGAATTTTACAAACCCATTCCCGTTGCTCATCACCTTACTCATCAGGGCAGAATATTCAGTGGAAATATCGTTATCGTCGAAGGAGAGGATATTGCGGAAGCCCATTACCTCTTCATAGAATTTTACCCATAGGTTCATCTGGTTCCAGCCTACATTGCCAACACAATGGTCAACATACAGCAAGCCAGCATCGGCAGGGTTGTAAAGGCTCTTCCATTCCCGGTAACCGGGCATAAAAACACCCTGGTAATCTTCTCGTTCCACGAAAAGGTGAACCGTATCTCCGTAGGTATGGATACCGCTTAATACCAATGCCCCATTTTCATCAGTTAAAGTAACAGGTTCGAGATAGCTTTTAGCGCCCCTTTGCGTGGTCTGTTGCCAGGCGTCTGTGGCATTGTCCACTTTCAGGGCCAATGCCTTCACCCCATCGCCGTGCTTGTAAATATGATCGGCTACCGGGTTATTGGTGCGTAATGGTGTTGTAAATACAAAAGTTAATTTATGCTGCCTTACTGCATAACTGACTTTGTCTTTAATACCAGTCTCAGGTCCCGCATAGGCAAGGCTCTGAAATCCGAATGCTGTTTTATAAAAGTGTGCTGCCTGTTTGGCATTGCCCACATAAAATTCAACATAATCCGTCCCCTGCAGCGGCAGAAAATCTGTCTGTTCGTTACGCGCAGTTGCGTGCTTTGTAACTGTTTCCATAAAATTGAAGATTGAGGATTCAAAAATCAGCGTACCAGGCTTTCGCCCACCGGGCTTCAGCCTCCTTGACAACGCTGCGAATCCATGGCCAATGCTTCCATCAGGAGACAGTAGCAAAAACGCTTATCGCCGAAAAGTTTATGCGGATAATCGGGGATCATGATAGTGCAAAGTTACGATTTACCGCAGATACCCGAGTATCTTCAGCATACTCTGCGCCGTTTGTTCTTTAGCGTATACCCAATCGATCAGTTTACCATTCTTGTCATACTCAACGATCACATGTTTTGGCGAGGGGATCAGGCAGTGTTTGATACCCCCATAACCACTGATCTGGTCCTGGTAAGCACCCGTATGGAAGAACCCCACATACAATGGTTCTTTATTGGCCTGTTCTTCTTTCTGATCTGTTGAAGTGAGTTTGGGAAGGAACACCTCGTTGATATGTTCTTCAGAATCGTAATAATCATGGCTGTCACAGGTAATACCTCCCAGTACAACCCGCTGGTATTCATTGTCCCATTTGTTGACCGGCAGCATCAGGAATTTCTCGCCAATACCCCAGGTATCGGGCAATGTGGTAATGAAAGAAGAATCGATCATGTACCAGCACTCACGGTCGTTCTGTATTTTTTGTCCGAGTACACTGTAAATATGCGCCATGCTCTCCCCTACTGTAAAGCTGCCAAATTCGGTATAGATATTTGGCATGGGGACTTTTGCTTTCTTGCAGGCTTTTTTGATATTGCTTACGATCTCATTGATCATGAACTGGTAATCATATTCAAAGCCTAATGAGTGTTTGATGGGAAAGCCACCACCGATATTAATGGAATCCAGTTCAGGGCATATCTTTTTCAACTGGCAATACAGGTTGATGATCTTGTTCAGTTCAGACCAGTAATAGATATCGTCTTTGATCCCTTTGTTCAGGAAGATGTGCAGCATTTTCAGCTGGAACTTTTCTTCATAGCCTTCTATATCATCCACATAAAACTCGAGGATATCTTTTGCGCGGATACCGAGACGGGAGGTATAAAAAGGGAAATTGGGTTCTTCTTCAGCTGCTACACGGATGCCGAGGCGGAAGGGCTGCTTCACACTTTTTTTGTAGGCTGTAAGTTCTTCTTTATTATCCAGGATAGGGATCACGTTCTTGAATCCCGAGTTGATCAGTTTTGCAATCCTTGATGTGTATGACTTTTGCTTGTACCCGTTACAGATGATAAAAGTATCCTTATTGATCTTTCTGCGCTGGTAAAGGCGGTTTACGATTTCAATATCGTATGCATAAGAGGTTTCGAGGTGGATATTATGTTTGAGTGCCTCTTCCACCACGAAAGAAAAGTGTGAGCTTTTCGTACAATAGCAATAAAAGTATTCTCCTTCATACTTGTGCTTTTTAAAAGCCTGGGCAAACAACTGTTTGGCTTTATTGATCTGCATGCCAATCTTAGGCAAGTAGGTCAGCTTCATAGGTGTCCCATACTTTTCGATCAATGCTTTCAGATCAAGTTCATTAAAATGCAGGTAACCATTATCATTAACATCAAATCCTTCTTGTGGAAAGTGGAAGGTCTGGTTCACCAGTGAGGTGTAGGAGTTGTTCATTATACGGGTTAGGTGTTAAACTGTGAACAAGGTGGCCTTAATTTTTTTTCCGCACAAAAATAATAGTTTGTTCAGTTCATTACATAAAAAAACCGGGAAGTCTCCCGGTTCTCAGCAATATTAGTTAGTTACACTATTTAACTGAATCTACCAGTGCTTTAAAGCTTGCCGGTTCGTTCATAGCCAAATCGGCCAGTACCTTACGGTTGAGCTCAATACCTTTTGTGTTCAGTTTATTGATAAACTGGCTGTAGGTTAAGCCTTCTGCCCTTACGGCTGCGTTGATACGCGCAATCCATAACTGGCGGTACTCGCGTTTTTTCAACTTACGGCCAACATAGCTGTAAGTCATCCCTTTTTCAACAATATTTTTTGCTACGGTATAAACGTTCTTACGCTTACCATAGAAGCCTTTGGCTTGGTCGAGGATCCTTTTCCTCCTTGCTCTTGATGCTACTGCATTTACTGAACGTGGCATACTATCTTTTTTTGAAGCCGGCGGTTATGACCGTTTCGGCTTGGTTTTTTAATTTGGTGAATACCCTTTTGGGGATGAGAAAGGTATTAGCCTTTCAGACGTAATAAGCGCAAAACAAAGTCTTTGTTGGTAGATCCCACCAAACCTTTCTGGCGCAATGCTCTTTTACGTTTTTTTGATTTCTTGGTCAGGATGTGACGTTTGAAAGCTTTCTGGAAGGTGATCTCACCGCTTCCGGTCACCTTGAAGCGCTTTTTGGCGCTGGAGTTTGTTTTTACCTTTGGCATATTAATAATCTGCTTAAGATTACACCCTGCTGGCGGTCCCGGACAGCCGGAACACTTGTTGAGCCTTTTGGGAAAATTTGGGTTGCAAAAGTAGGTAAAAAAAGGGAAATATGTAGCAGCTAAGGTGATTTTCTGGAAAAGACAACCCAACTTATTGATTATAAGCCTGTTGTTTATAGTTGATAGCCTGTGGCCGGTATTCGTTTTTCAACCACAAACCACTGGCTATACAACACCAATCAATGCCTTTATTTCTTCTTCGCTGTTTTTGGCGTGAAAATGGCAAACATTCTTTTGCCTTCTAATTTGGGCATGCTTTCCAGGGCGCCGGCTTCTGCCAGCCTTTCTGCAAATTTCAGTAATAACAACTGGCCCCTGTCCTGGAACATGATGGCCCGTCCTTTGAACTGAACATAGGCTTTCACCTTATTGCCATCTTTCAGAAATTTCTCGGCATGCTTTGCTTTGAAGTCAAAATCATGATCGTCTGTTCCCGGCGTAAAGCGGATCTCTTTCACCTCGCTCTGCTTGGAATTAGCCTTCATTTCCTTTTCCTTCTTCTTCTTTTCGTAGAGGAATTTCTTATAATCGATCACCTTACAAACAGGAGGATCGGCTGTTGGAGATATTTCTACCAGGTCCAATTCCTGCTCCTGTGCAATTTTTAATGCTTCCTGTGTTGAATAAACACCTACAGTCACATTATCTCCTACCAAACGCACTTGTGGTACCCGGATTCTTTCGTTGATACGATGTTCAGGCTCCGGTTGCCTGTTAAACCTGGGATTAAATCTTCCGCCCCCTCTTGGTGGTAATGCCATTAAAACTCGTTTTGTTAATAAATTGTTTTTTGTTAAAGATAATGTATTGACGTCTACTCGCCCGATTTACGGTTCAGAATTTCCTCCTTAACCATATCGACAAACGCCTGTACATCCTGTGAACCCATGTCTCCCTTGCCCTGCCTGCGTACCGAAAGTTTATTATCACTCGCTTCCTTCTCTCCTACTACCAGCATATATGGCACTCTCATCAGTTCTGTGTCGCGTATTTTTTTACCGATCTTCTCGCTGCGGTCATCGATCTCAACACGCACGCCTGCTTTTCGCAATTGTTGCTGCACTGACACTGCATAATCCATGAACTTATCGCTGATGGGCAGTACTTTAACCTGCAATGGCGCCAGCCATACCGGGAATTTACCGGCATAGTGCTCTAACAGGAACCCGATAAAACGCTCGTGTGTTCCCAAAGGCGCCCGGTGTATGATCAATGGTGTCTCCGGCGTATTGTCCTTATTGGTGAATTCCAATTTAAAACGGCTTCCCTGTGCAAAATCCACCTGGTTGGTGGCCAATGTAAACTCCCTTCCAATAGTGCTCCATATCTGCACGTCGATCTTGGGGCCGTAAAATGCACCTTCATCCTGTACTTCTACATAAGGCGTTCCTGTATCTTTCAGTACCTGCCTTACCATCTCTTCTGTCTCCAGCCATAATTTGGGTTCGTTGATGTATTTCTGTCCCAGCTTGGATGGTTCATGCAGGCTCAGACGCATCACATACTTGTCAATGCCGAATATGCTGAAATACTTCAGGTACATATCATTTACCGCCCTGAATTCCTGCGCAAACTGTTCTTTGGTACAATAGATATGTGCATCATTCATGTGCAGGCAGCGCACCCGCATCAATCCGAATAACTCACCGCTCTGCTCATAACGGTAACAGGTACCGTATTCTGCCAGTCGCAATGGCATATCCTTATAGCTCCTGGGTTCAGCTGAAAATATCTTGTGGTGATGCGGGCAGTTCATCGCCTTCAGGTAATACTTGGTTCCGTCCAGCTCCATGGGCGGATACATGCTATCCTGGTAATAAGGCAAATGCCCGCTCATCAGGTACATACTCTCCTTTGCGATATGCGGTGTTACCACGCGCTTGTAACCGGCGGCTTCTTCTGTTTCTTTTGCCAGTTTTTCCAGCTCTTCAATAATGATGGTTCCGTTAGGCAGCCATAAGGGCAAACCTGGACCTACATCATCGTCCATGGTGAAAATACCCAGTTCCTTGCCCAGCTTACGATGATCCCTTTTCTTTGCTTCTTCGAGCAGCTGCAGGTATTCATCCAGTTCTTTCTGACTGGGAAATGTAACGCCGTATACACGTGTCAGCATTTTATTTTTCTCATCGCCTTTCCAGTAAGCGCCCGCGACATTGGTTAGCTTGATCGCTTTGATAAAACCGGTATTAGGTATATGCGGTCCCCGGCAGAGGTCAGTAAAACCACCCTGTGTATAAAAAGTAATGCCTCCGTCTTCCAGTCCTCCCAACAGGTCTAGCTTATATTCATCCCCTTTTTCAGCAAAATAAGCAACTGCGTCTTTTTTGCTGATTTCCCTGCGTATATAAGGGTTATTCTTTTTGGCCAGCTCGTTCATTTTCTTTTCCAACGCCAACAGGTCATCTTCACTCATCTGCCTGTCGCCCAGGTCCATATCATAATAGAATCCTCTATCGAGTGCAGGGCCTACCCAGAATTTCACGCCTGGGAACAATGACTCAACAGCTTCCGCCAGCAGGTGGGCAGAAGAATGCCAGAACGTATTTTTACCATCCTTGTCATCCCAGGTCAATAATTGCAAACCGGCATCTGTTGTAATGGGGCGTGTAGCATCCCATACCTGTCCATTTACACTGGCGGCCAGTACCTTCCTGGCCAGGCCTTCACTGATCGACTTTGCAATATCCAATGCAGAAACACCACTTTCATACTGCCTTGTTGCGCCATCCGGAAAACTAATATTAATCATATGTTTATTACGTGGTCCTTTTATAAGGAATGCAAAAATAAAGGAAAGCGGTGAGGTTTACACCTTCTCTTTTAACGCTTCTTTATCAGCAAACACTAAATTGTGACCTTAGTTTTGCCTATGAGATTGATTTTTCCCTTTTTCTTATTATTACTACTAAGTTTTACAGCGGGTGCCCAAAACCTTACGGGCATCTGGAGGGGGTATTTCAGTTCTTCGAACGGGCTTTTCAAAGGCGATACAAGGGAAGATACCTACAAGTACGAGGTGCAGATCAGCCAACTGCCCAATAACGGGATCAAAGGAATCACGTATTCTTATAAAACGACCGTCTTTTATGCCAAGTCCGGTTTGCAGGGAAGATTTACCGCCCAGGCAAAATCATTAACGCTCAAAGAGACCAATATTATTGACCTGAAAATTGAAGGCAACAGCATGCCCTGCCTGATGACCTGCTACCTGGATTATTCGAAGATTGGCAAATTAGAAGTCCTTCAGGGTGATTTTATCTCTGTAAGCATCAACAGTAAACGCGATTGCGGCAGCGGCAAAGTGTACCTTGAAAAAGTCACCAAATCTGATTTCAAAAAAGAAGATTTCCTGTTGAAAAAGAAAGCACATGACACTGTGCAAAGCAAGCCTGCGCCCAACGCAACCAGCAAGCCAGCTCCCCCCAAACCTTCCCTGTCAAAAGCAAAGCAGGTAAAGCCTCCTATAATCCCTCATACCATCAGTCCTGTTCCTGATGCTGTTGCAAAGACTCGAAAAGCGGATACGACCATCCCAACCAGGAAGGAGCCTGGTATCATCAAAACACCTGTTCCCAAAATCCTGCTTGAAAGGGAAAACAGGTTGGTCAGAACAATTTATACAGATGAGGAGAACATACAGGTAGACCTTTATGATAATGGCACCATTGATAATGACACCATTTCATTATACCACAATAATCAATTGGTCGTAAGCAATGGCCGCCTGAGTTATTCTCCCATCACTTACAAGATCAGGTGTGATAAAAACGCTCCTCACCACGAACTGGTTATTGTGGCGGAAAACCTCGGAGAAATTCCTCCCAACACTGCATTAATGGTCATTACCATGGGCAGGAATGTGAAACGATACGAGATATTCCTTACTTCTACCGAGCAGCGCAATGCAAAAGTGGTGATTGAATACCGGCCGGGTGGCTGATGTTCTTACTGCTTAGGCCTGAAATCGATGGAGTCTTTTACTTCTCCGCAGGTCAGCATTTTCTTGGGCAGGTAGGGATTCTGTATCTCCGAAGAATAGCTTAACCAATTTGCACCCTGTTCATTGAATGCCATGGGACAAAAATCATGATACACCACTGCCCTGTCGTATTGAACGGTACGGATAAGGTCGTATAGCTGGTCGCTCACCATTTGAAAAGATTTGCGTTGGGCCTCTATGTTTTTTTCGCCCAACAGCCCCTTTAACTCGGCACTGATCCCTTCCGTGTAGGTTCTGGCAGTTGTGACAATGGTACTATCGGCTTTCAGTTCGGTCAATGGCAGGCTGTCAACTGCTGCCATCAGGCGCTGGGCGGCCTGCCTGATCTGTGCATCCTGTTCTGTGATGAAATTATCTTTCAATAAATAGTAACTGCCCATTACCTTGCCGAAGGACTGGTTAAACGCGTCAGAATTAGCGCTTTTGCCTAAGGGTGCCTGGGGTATATCGGGCGCCTGGGTCTTTTGTTCAGTACTGCTGCAGGCAGCCAGTACCACTAAAGATGCATATAAAAAATATTGCTTCATAGTATATTTTGATAGCCAAAAATAAAGCAAATTGATTTCGCGGCCGTTTACAATTACCTTTGCGGCCTTAAATACTTGTTAAGAGATGTTGATCGGATTTCAGAATGTGACTTTTGAATTTGGTGCCCGTGTTATTGTTGCAGATGCCACCTGGCATATACAACCGGGCGACCGTATTGGCCTGATTGGGTATAATGGCACGGGGAAGTCTACCCTTTTAAAAGTGTTGGTGGGTGAATATACCCCATCGAAAGGCACGGTCGAAAAAAGTAAAGAAACAACCATTGGCTACCTGCACCAGGACTTACTGAGCTTTGATACCAATGATAATATTACAGAAGTAGCATTGGGTGCATTTGAAAGGGTAAAGCAATTAGAGAAAGAAATAGAAGAACTGGGACACCAGTTGGAAAAGGATCCGGAAAATGAACCTTTATTGATTAAATACACGGACAGTCTCCATGAATTGGACGTGCTGGATGGATACAATATCCACCACAAAGCGGAAGAGGTATTGCATGGATTGGGATTCAGCAACGAAGACCTGGTAAGGCCTTATAAAGAATTCAGTGGTGGATGGAGGATGCGTGTATTGCTGGCTAAAATGATCCTGCAGCAACCGGATGTATTATTGATGGATGAACCTACCAACCACCTCGATCTTCCTTCTATTGAATGGCTAGAGAAGTACCTCCTGCATTACAAAGGCAGTGTGGTGATCGTGAGTCACGATAAGTTCTTCCTGAACAGGATGGTGAATAAGATTGTTGAACTGTACCAGCAGCAATTACATATTTACACGGGTGATTATGAATTCTATGAACAGGAAAAAATGATCCGCATAGATATGCAGCAAAAGGCTTTTGAGAACCAGCAGGATTATATACGCCAGCAGGAGCGGTTCATTGAAAGGTTTAAAGCAAAAGCAAGTAAAGCTGCGCAGGCACAGAGTGTTCAGAAGCGGTTGGATAAGTTAGAGAAGATAGAAGACGTGCAGCTGGAACGCCCCGATCTGCGCATCAATTTCCAGTTAGACAAAGTGCCGGGTAAAATATTGGTTACACTAAAAGAAGTGAGCAAGAGTTTTGGTAAGCTGAATATTGTAGCTCAAACTTCTGCAGAAATTGAACGCGGCGATAAAATTGCGTTGATTGGCGCCAACGGCAAGGGTAAATCCACTGTGTTGCGGATGATTGCAGGTACAGAACCTTTTAGCGGAGAGCGCGTATGGGGGCATAATGTGGAAGAAAGTTTCTATGCCCAGCACCAGTTGGAAGCGCTTACGCTCAGTAATACCATACTGGAAGAGTTACAACAATGCGGCAGCAAGAAAACGGATGTGGAACTGCGTAGTTTATTAGGCGCTTTTTTGTTCAGCGGCGATGATGTAGAGAAAAAGATCAAAGTGTTGAGCGGGGGCGAAAAAGCACGGGTTGCATTGGCCAAAACCATTGTCAGCAAAGCCAATTTTCTTATACTGGATGAACCTACCAACCACCTTGATATGCATTCAGTAGAATTATTGGCCGGTGCTTTGAACAAATATGAGGGCAGTTATATTCTCGTCAGCCACGATCGTTATTTCATCTCGAAAACGGCCAATAAGATATGGGAGATCGTAGACCACCAGATCAAAGAATTCAAGGGTGGTTATGATGAATGGGTGGAATGGAATGAACGAATGGCAAAAAAAGGCCTGGAGGCCGGTGGTACTGTAGTGGAACCGGTTGCCAAGCCCCAGTTGCCGGAGGCAAAACCACAGGCCAAAGAAACAAAAGTGCAGCGTGGGCCGGCAGGTAATACTATTGACCGGGAATTACAGAAAGAATTGCAGAAACACCAAAGAAAGCTGAGTAGCCTTGAAGCAGACCTGAATAAAGCCAAGGCCGACAAACAACGCCTTGAAAATGCCCTTGGCGACCCGGTTAATTATACAGACAAACAGAAATTTGTTTCCCTGGAAGCTGATTACAAAAAAGCGCAGCAACATTTTGATACCCTCAATAGGGAGTATGAAACCTTGTTCGAGAAAGTGCTTGAAATGGAGGGTTGACCTGACCATTAGGCATATAATAATAAAAGCCTCCGCATCTATTAGTGCGGGGGCTTTTATTTTATCAACCTGTCGGTTCTATTATTTTACTTCTTCAAACTGTGCGTCTTCTACGGTATCATTGTTAGCGCCTTGTGAACCACCATTTGCCTGGGCACCGCCGCCGGTATCACTTCCGGGTTGGTGGGCGCCGCCAGCAGCCTGTTGTGCTTTGTATATCTCTTCGCTGGCAGCAGTCCATGCCGTATTCATTTCGGCCATGGCTGCATCAACAGCAGCGATATCCTGGTTCTTATGTGCTGTTTTCAGTTTCTCAAGAGCGGCTTCGATCGGTGCCTTCTTATCGGCAGGGATCTTATCGCCAAACTCTTTAAACTGCTTTTCAGTCTGGAAGATCAGGCTGTCGGCCTGGTTCAGCTTTTCAATTTTTTCGCGTGCTTCTTTATCGGCAGACTCATTCGCTTTCGCTTCTGTCTTCATCTTTTCGATCTCTTCTTTGCTTAAGCCGCTACCCGCTTCAATACGGATCTTCTGTTCCTTACCGGTACCCTTGTCTTTCGCACTCACATGCAACAGGCCATTGGCATCGATATCAAAAGTTACTTCAATCTGCGGCACACCCCGTGGAGCCGGAGGAATACCATCTAAGTTGAAAATACCAAGGCTCTTATTCTGGTTAGCCAGCGGACGCTCACCCTGCAATACATGGATCTGTACACCAGGCTGGTTATCGCTTGCGGTAGAGAATATTTCTGTTTTCTTGGTAGGGATGGTGGTGTTTGACGGGATCATCACAGTCATGACACTACCCATTGTTTCAATACCCAGTCCCAATGGTGTCACATCCAGCAGCAATACATCCTTTACTTCACCGGTTAATACCGCACCCTGTATGGCAGCGCCTAAAGCCACCACTTCATCGGGGTTCACTCCTTTGTTTGGTTTTTTGCCAAAGAATTTTTCTACGATGTCCTGTACTTTGGGAATACGGGTAGAACCACCCACCAGTATCACTTCATCGATCTGGGATGTGCTGTAACCGGCATCTTTCAGGGCAATTTCACAAGGCTTAAGGCACCTTGCAAAAAGGTTATCGGCCAATTGCTCAAATTTAGCACGGCTCAGTTTTAATACCAGGTGCTTAGGCACGCCGTCGACTGCGGTGATGTAAGGCAGGTTGATCTCTGTTTCAGCAGAAGAACTCAATTCTATCTTGGCTTTTTCAGCCGCTTCTTTCAAACGCTGTAATGCCATCGGGTCCTTGCGCAGGTCGATTGCTTCCTGGCGTTTGAATTCATCAGCCAGCCAGTCCATGATCACTTTATCAAAATCATCACCACCGAGGTGGGTATCACCATTGGTAGATTTTACTTCAAATACACCTTCACCCAGTTCCAGGATGGAGATATCGAATGTACCGCCACCCAGGTCAAATACAGCGATCTTCTGATCGGCATGCTTTTTATCCAACCCGTAAGCCAGTGCAGCAGCAGTAGGCTCGTTTACAATACGGCGGACATTCAGGCCTGCAATCTCGCCGGCTTCTTTGGTAGCCTGGCGCTGGGCGTCATTGAAATAAGCCGGAACGGTGATCACCGCCTCGGTTACTTCCTGGCCCAGGTAATCTTCGGCTGTTTTCTTCATTTTCTGCAGTACCATAGCTGAAATTTCCTGCGGGGTGTACAAACGGTCGTCAATAGCCACACGAACCGTATTATTGTCACCTTTTGCCACTTTATAGCTCCAATGGCTGATTTCTTCGGTCACTTCGTCGTGACGGCGACCCATAAAACGCTTTACACTGGTGATGGTGTGCTGTGGATTGGTAATGGCCTGACGCTTGGCAGGATCCCCTACTTTACGCTCCCCGTTCTTCAGAAAAGCCACTACCGAAGGCGTTGTTCTGCGCCCTTCATCATTGGCTATGACTACCGGTTCATTACCTTCCATAACTGCCACACAACTATTCGTTGTTCCAAGGTCAATTCCTATTATTTTGCCCATATCTGTTGAATTTTCGGATTAATAATCGTGTTAAAGCAGTCAATGACCATGCCATGAGGGATAAAATGCAAAATTGTCAGCCCGGATTTCCATAGTTTTGGCATTCCTGACTGCTTTTTCCGAAAAAAAGAGTACTTTGTAATAGCTAATTTCCAATCTCCCGGATGAAATCCGCGATTTTATAAACCCCGTACAAATTCGTTCGTGAAGAGATCCGACTACCTGCTAAAAACGATTGGATTATTATGCTGCCTGTTTGTAACATGCAGCAGCCTTTGGTCTCAGCACCGTGGCAACATCCACGGCAAGGTGATGAATGATTTTACCAAGGAGCCGGTACCATTTGCCAGCATTTTCTGGAAAAAAGCCGGCAACGGAGCCATTACCGACAGTGCCGGTAATTTCACTGTCAGGCTCAGTCACCATACCGAAGATACATTGGTAGTAAGCTATGTAGGGTTTTCCAACCTTCTCCGACCCATTATTAATACCACTAGAGATACCAGCGGCCTGGTATTGGTATTACATCAGTTAAAAATGGGCAATACCGTTGAGGTAAGATCGAAATTTAATAAAGGCCTTCGCTGGTGGAAATTTATTGTGGCACATAAGATCAAAAACAATCCTTATAAATACCAGACCTATTCCTACGAATTGTACAATAAAATGGAATTGGATCTGAATAATGTAGACCGCCATCGCTTTGCCGACAGAAAGCTGTTGAAACCCTTTGCTTTTATATTGGACAATATTGACACTGTTTCAGAACAAACACCGTTTCTGCCCATCTACCTGACAGAATCACTGTCAGACTATTATTACAGTACAAACCCGCATAGAGTGCGTGAAGAGATCAAAGCGGCAAAAACCGATGGTATTAAAAATGAAAGCATGCTGCAGTTTGTGGGCGGCATGAACGTGAAAATCAATGTATATGAGGATTATGCCAATGCACTGGGCAAGGAGTTCATCAGCCCGTTAAGCGCTGTTGGCGACAAATATTATAACTATAAAGGCGCTGACACGCAATATATCGCAGGGCAAAGGTACCTGCATCTTTTCTTTACGCCGAAAAGGGCGGGTGAAAACACGTTTAGCGGAGATTGCTGGATACATGGAGGTAATTGGGGTATTTACAGGATCAACCTGAATATTTCGGCTACTGCCAATATCAATTTCGTGAACCGGCTGAGTATCATACAGGAATTCACTTTATCGCCCGATAGTACCTGGATGTTTGCGAAAGACAAGTTAGTTGTCGACTTCTCCCCTTTAGGTAAGGAAAAAATATCTTTTATTGGACGAAAAACAGCCACCTATAGAAATGTTCGTGTGAATGAACCTGATATTACAACCAGGCTCGCTGCCAATGCACAAAAAGAAGAAGTAGTGATCGATGAAACAGCGAAGGATAAAGACCGGGCTTACTGGGAAATGCAGCGCCATGAGGAACTGAGTCTGAATGAACGGAACATATACCACATGATGGACACCATCAAAACCGTTCCTGCTTTTATCAAATACACCAATGCCCTCACTTTCCTGCTCGATGGGCATAAGAAATTAGGCGCAGTTGAGATTGGCCCCTGGTATAAGTGGGTTAGCGGGAACCAACTGGAGCGTATCCGCCTGCGCTTTGACCTTGGCACGACCGCAGAATTCAGCAAATATCTCAGGCTACATGGATACCTTGCTTACGGCTTCAGGGATAACCGTTTTAAAGGCAAGTTCGATGTCACTTACAGGCTGCCCAATAGTAGCGGTATTACCTTGTTTGGATCCTACACACACGACCTCGACAACGGGCGTACACGTTACAATGACGAAGACATTACCACCGATAACATTTTCAGCCAGCTCATACGCAGGCCAAACGTCAGGCAGAAATTCTTAGGCGTGTACGAGGTAAAGTTCGCCGTTACCAAGGAATGGAAGAATAAGCTCTCTGTACAACCTTTCTTTACGCGTACCGATTATGAAACATTTACCCCCCTGCCACAGAAAAGGCTTTTACTGACACACCCCCAACAGGAAAATATTGTAAGTTCTGAATTGGGCCTCAAATTCAGGTACGCTCCCGGTGAAAGGTCGATTACACGTCATCGAAAAGTCATGAAGCTAAAAAGTAATGAACCTGTTTTTGAAGTAAGAGCAGCATTGGGAGTGAGCGATCTGTTGCAATCGAATTATCAATACCAGCGTGTTGGCGCCAATATCACCCAAAGCACACGCATTCCGGGTTGGGGCAAGATCAGCTATATGGCTTATGGCGGCAAGATCTTCACCAACGAATCCCTGCCATTTATGTTACTGGAAATGCACCCAGGTAATGAAGTATATTATTACAGCAAACAATCCTTTAACCTGATGAATAGGTTTGAGTATGTAAGTGATGTCTACGCAGGCATGAACGTAGAACACAATTTTGAAAAAAAGCTGTTAAACCTCCTGCCCTTTATGCGTAAATCAAATATGCGCCAGTTCTGGAATGCAAAAACGGTATGGGGCGATCTATCGGTTGTTAGTAAAAGGCTCAATATCCCCGACTTTTACCGGGAGTACCGCTTTCGTTCGCTCCGGGGAGGTTTCTATACAGAACTGGGTACAGGAATAGAAAATATTTTTAAGGTCCTCCGGATCGATGCCGTATGGCGCTTTGCCCCTTTAAGAAATATCCCGGCCGGAATGTCTCCCTCCCTCTTCAAATCAAATACAAACGATTTTGGTGTATTTGGCAGTGTGAGGCTACAGTTCTAGTTGATTGATGCGACCGTTTTAAAAGTGAAGTTCTTCTGGGAGATGTAACTGAATGTCACAACAAAGACAGTGGTGACTAGTTTGGAGGGAGTGGGGTACCATTTGAACACATCCACAAATAATTTCAGGAAGCCATAATTCAATACGAGGCAACCGAGCACTACCATAAAGTATTTACCCAATTGTTCCCTTTTAGCCACTGTTGTTGCCTGGAATACTACATAACGGCTCAGGTAAAACCCAATGGGAAAAGTAACAGCAAACCCAATCAGGAAAGCTGCTATATGCGGCCCAATGGTCAGAAAGGAAAGCTGCACGGGCTGCTTATCCAGGATATAATTATAGGAGATGAAAAACAAAGAGATATCCAGACAGGTATTAAAACCACCGCAGGCAGCATAGCGGAATGTCTGCAAGGGCATTACCTTTTGAAACAATGGATAAAAAAGATCCACTACATAGAGAATCACCCTTCTGATATGTTCATGCAACTTTCGCATCGATGGCGGCGAAGGTAGGGCTTAATTGGTTACTTTTGCAACCCGAAATTGTTAAGATCATGAGCGTTGTTTTACAGATCAAAGTGGCTGCCGCCAGGGCTATTAAGGAATTATACGGAGTTGAATTACAGTTAAATGAGGTATTGGTCAATGCCACCAAGCCCGAATTTGAGGGCGATTATACAGTGGTATTGTTCGCTTTTGTGAAACAATTGAAAAAATCGCCAGATGCATTGGGACAGGAGCTGGGCAATCAACTCGTACAACAAAACGGTCATCTTTTCAGTTCTTTTAATGTGATCAAGGGGTTCCTAAACCTCAGCATATCAGCCGGCTTCTGGTCACAGTTCGTTCATTCCCAATATAATAATACGCACTTCGGGACCAGTGCAGCCAATGGCGAAAAAGTGATGGTGGAATACTCTTCGCCCAACACCAATAAACCATTGCACTTAGGACACCTGAGAAACAATTTCTTAGGATGGAGTATTGCTACGATATTGAAATCAACCGGCTATGAGATAATCAAGACCTGTATCGTCAACGACCGTGGCATCCATATATGTAAGAGCATGATTGCCTGGCAGCTTTTTTCCAATGGCGCTACCCCGGAAAGTACAGGCATCAAAGGCGACCATTTTGTAGGCGACTATTATGTAAAATTCAATGGCGAATACAAAAAGCAGGTACAGGACCTGACAGCAGGCGGAATTACGGAAGAGGTTGCCGAAAAAGAAGCTCCCATTATGAAAGCCGCCCAGCAAATGTTGATCGACTGGGAAGCGGGCAAGCCTGAAGTGATGGAATTATGGCGTAATATGAACAGTTGGGTGTATGAGGGTTTTGCTGCAACCTATCAAAGAATAGGCAGTGATTTTGATAAGGTATATTATGAGAGCCAGACTTATTTATTAGGTAAGGACCTGGTTGAAAAAGGATTGGCCAAGGGTGTCTTCTTCCAGAAGGAAGATGGCAGTGTATGGATTGATCTTACAGCTGAGGGGCTCGACGAAAAATTAGTTCGCAGAAAAGACGGCACTTCTGTTTACATCACACAGGACATCGGACTTGTCGAGCAAAAACAAAAAGAGTTCAATGCCAGTCAGAGTATCTATGTAGTGGGTGATGAACAAAACTACCATTTTAAAGTCTTAAAGCTGATCTGCCAGAAATTGGGATTGCCTTCTGCAGACGGTATTTACCATTTGAGCTACGGCATGGTGGAACTCCCTTCAGGCAAAATGAAAAGCCGTGAAGGGACTGTGGTTGATGCAGACGACCTGGTAACTGAGATGGTTGCCATTGCAAAACAAAAAACAGAGGAGCTCGGTAAAGTAAAAGATTTTGCACCGGAAGAGCTCATTGAACTCTATGATATCATTGGTTTAGGCGCTTTGAAGTTCTTCCTGCTGCGTGTTGACCCAAAGAAAAAAATGGTCTTCAACCCGGAAGAAAGCATCGACTTCCATGGATTTACAGGCCCTTTTATCCAATACACACACGCAAGGATCAAAAGTATCCTGCGGAAGGCGGGAGGGAGTAGTGAGGAAGCAATAGTAAGTGAGCAACAGTTGCCCTTATTACCTTTAGAAAAGGCGCTGGCGATTGAACTGGAGCAATTCCCCGCTGTTTTGCAGGAAGCCGCCAGGGAACATGACCCTTCCAAAATAGCCATTTATACCTTTAACCTGGCTAAGACCTTCAGTTCATTGTATGCCGAACATTCTATAGGCAATGCCGAAAACGAAGAAAAGAAACAGCTCCGCCTGCGGTTGGCGCAACTAACGGCGAATGTGATCAAAAAAGGCATGGAAGTACTCGGAATAAAAGTACCCGAACGGATGTAATTTCTTTATGCATTTTCCATTACTTTTGCAATCCTCAATGCGGAGGTGGCGAAATTGGTAGACGCACTACTTTGAGGTGGTAGCGGGGTAACAGCCGTGGGAGTTCGAATCTCCTCTTCCGCACAATAAAAAAGGCCGCCTGATCAGGTGGCTTTTTTATATCGTATATTCTTTTCTCATTTTCCTTTTCAGCAAGGCATCAGCATCTGCATCATTGAACTGCTCTTTTTTATAATCCCATTGCAACGATTTTTTCAAAGCGTAAGCGATATTGCCGATGTTGCAAACAGTAGCCGTGCGATGACCTGTTTCAACATCACAGATCGGGGTTGCTCTCTTTCTGATCGCAGTAAGAAAATCCTGGTAATGATTGCTGCTGAAATACACGCGTTGTTCGCCTGCGGCAATTTTTTTGGTTGCCAGCGATTCGGGATCCGTCTTTATCTTTTGCCGCTGCACTTCAATCTTTCCTTTTGTACCATTGAACTGAACGGCATTATTGGTTCCAAAATTTTCATGCGTCATGGTAATACCATTTTCATAGCGGTAAGTGAGAAAAGGATAGTCTTTCCCATCTGGCGGGATCACAGCTACCGGCCCCTTAGTATCCATATCAAGCGCCCATTGGGCGATATCAAACATGTGTGCGCCCCAGTCGGTCATTTGCCCACCACCAAATTCTTTAAAGTCGCGCCATTTGCCCCAGAAATTGGCATCCAATGCCGGATCAAGCTGGTTGTTATAATGACTGTATGCAATGTTTGGACCCAGCCATCTATCCCAATTCAATCCGTCGGGCAGTTTTTCTTCGGGCAGGTTATACGCAACAGGGGGTCCTCCCACACTTACTTTGATATTTTTAATGTCCCCAATATAACCGTTACGTACCAGTTCCACTGCTTGCCTGAACTCAGGCCATGAGCGTTGCATGCTTCCGGTTTGAAAAACGCGTTTGTGTTTACGGGTAGCATTTACCATGGCACGGCCCTCAGCCACCGTAAGCGATAAGGGTTTTTCGCAACAAATATCTCTTCCTGCTTCCGCGGCCCATACCGCCTGTACCCCATGCCAGTGGTCAGGTGTGGCAATAACAACAGCATCGATATCCTTCCGGTGGAGCAACTGGGTAAAATCTTCATAAGCGTCACAGCCTTTATAGGTATTATGGTTTGATTTCGCGGCATAAGCGGCATTCACCTGTTTTACAAAGTTATCCACCTTCATTTTATATACATCGCTCACAGCAACTACCTGGGCTTCTGCGCAGCCGATAAAACTTTTCTGCAACCCTGCCGCTTGGCGACCGGCTCCTATAAATCCCAGTGTTATCCGGTCGCTCGGCGCCAGAAATCCTTTACCACCCAGCACGCTGCGGGGCACAATAAAAAATGTGGACAAAACGCCCGTCTGGGTCAGGAATTTCCGCCGGCTGATGGTTTTTGATGCTTTGCTGTGTTCTTTCATAATGGCTTTTTTACATATTACTGAAATAGTATTCACTTTATGCGCTGTCGGAGGTGCATTGAAATGATATCATTGCACTGCAATTCCTAAATATACATATAATTGTCATTTCTACATTTCACATGCAAAATACTTTGAAGCATGCACCTGTGCCGGTTCTCCCCGCAAGAGCGTACAAGGCATTTTCTGTCAGGGTTTTTTATTCCATTACTTCGGCTTACTTTGTAAAAAAAATAATACATGGCTGGCTTTAGCATAACATGCCCCAATTGCAACCACCAGTTTGAACCCGGTGACTCTATTCGCGATGAGATTGAAAAAGAACTGCGTGGCAAAATGGTGGACTGGCAGAAGAAGAAGGACGAAGAATTCAGGCAGAAAGAAGCTGCTTTTCAACAGCAATTGCAATTAAAAGAAGAGGAAACGACCAAACAGGTAGCAGCGGAAAAAAAGAAGCTGCAGGCCGAATTACAGGAATCCATTCGCAAAACCGTTATCGCTGATGTTGAGAACCAGTTGCAGATGCTCCGGCAGTCTGCTGCGGACAGCGAAGAAAAATTAAAGGAAGCGCGCAAAAAGGAACTCGATTTTTTACAGAAAGAGCAGGCGCTTAAAACAAAAGAGGAAGAACTGGAACTCGCTATTCAACGAAAGCTGATGGAAGAAAGGGAGCGCATGAAAGAGCTCCTGTCAAAAGAAGAAGCGGAAAAGATGAGCCTGAAGGAACAGGAATACCAATTACTGGTGAAAGAGCTGGAAAAAAAGCTGGAGGACCAGAAGAAACTTGCCGAAGAAATGCGCCGTAAATCTGAACAAGGCAGTATGCAGTTGCAGGGTGAGGTACAGGAACTCATGCTAGAAGAATTGCTGCAATCAACTTTCCCGTTCGATAAAGTGGAAGAAGTGGGAAAAGGCGTCCGGGGCGCAGATTGTATTCAAATCGTCCGTAACCAGTTTGGCAATGAATGTGGCAGGATCATTTATGAAAGTAAGCGCACCAAGGATTTTGTCAATGAATGGATTGAAAAGCTGAAAACAGATATGCGCAGCCAGGGAGCTGATGTAGCAGTCATTGTAACACAGGCTTTACCAAAAGACATGGATCGTTTCGGTGAAAAAGAGGGCGTTTATATTTGCACTTTTGCAGAAGTAAGGAGTGTAGCACTGCTCTTGCGCAACGCCATTATTAAAATAGCCGATGCCAAAAAAAGCCAGGAGAATAAAGGCGATAAGATGGTAATGTTATATGATTACCTAACCGGAGGCGAATTTGGCGAGCAATGGAAAGCCATACGGGAAGGTTTCATGAGCATGAAACTGAGTATCCAGAAAGAACGTGATGCCATGGAAAAATTATGGAAAGCAAGGGAAAAACAACTGGAAAAGGTATTACTTAATGCCGCACACATCAAAGGTTCTGTAGAAGGAATAGCCGGAACGGACGTGAACCTGAATTTATTGGAAGACAACGATTCATTATTGCTTGAATAATTTTTTCGACGATACCGCCGCTACCGACCAGCCCAGTCGCCCTTCCCAGAAAAAACCCATTTTCCCGGTAAATGAGAAGCTGCGTAAATACCTGATCAAATACGGAAGGGAGGTAAAGTTGCCGGTAAGCTACCAGGATCTGCAACGCTTTACCTATACTGTTCCGTTAAAAGACAAATATGGTCGTGACACTTCATGGGAAAAAGTATCGTATGACATGCGGGAATGGGAGTTCCTTCGTGAAAACTTAGTACGCATCTATGCCATCCTTAAAACGGAAGGCGATATGAGCTTCAGTAAACACTTGGATGTAGCAAGGATCGATTTCTGTTATTTCGGGAACAGTCAGCCCTTCCGCATCCGCATCGTTAATAAGTTCAATGATAACTACGATCATTACTACATTAAGCAGGCAGATGCCAGCCGCATTTACGGGCTGGAGCTGGAACATCTTCTTTCTCCCAATCGCATGACTTATTTTACCAACAGGGAAACACTGATCGAAGAGCATATACCGGGCATACCGGGAGATATTTTCCTGGCAGAATACCTTAACAATTCCAATACCAACCTCATCAGGCTGGCCAAAGAGTTTGTCAAATTCAATGAACGCTGCTTTGTGCAATTACTCGGAGATATGCGTTCTTATAATTTTGTTGTTAACATCACACCTGATATTGAAGACGTGCAATACCGCATACGCGCGATTGATTTTGACCAGCAATCCTATGAGGGCAGGAAAAATTTATACCTCCCGCAATTCTTTAAAGACAACAGGCCCTTTGTAGACATCGTACTCAAACACCTCGATAAAGAATCTATTGCCCAGTACCAGACAGAAGAACGCACTATGATGACGTTCCGCCTTGTCTCTGCGCGTTACCGAATGAAAGAACTGCTCGACATCATGAGCAGTGATCACATTTCCAAACCTGAAAAACTGGAGCAGCTGAAACAAGAGCTTGCTGTACACTTCAACAACCAGGTTGCTTTTGCCAAAGCCCGTACAATGGGGCAGTTGGTGAAAAGGCAACTGAAACAGACCCTGCAGAAGAATCTATTATTAGTCCCGAAAATGAAAAGCCGGGTAGATGATTGATGATTCAGGCCTGCGTATGTAGCCATACCAGGGTCAACTCGCTTCTCAATTCATAATACAATGTCAACTGTTTTCTGAAATCATCTTTTTGAAAGACCCCATCAAGCGTTCCGGTATTTTTCAGGACAAAAGGCGCTGTCCGCATTACTTCACTGAAGTCAACCTCACCCCTGCCCCACCATTTGAACATGGCTTCTTTAGCGCTCCAGAGCAGGGTTAGTAAATCAACCGAATGATTAGTTGCGAGCCCGTTTATAAAGGCAAGTTCATCAGGATGCAGGAACTTGTGTTTTATTTTATCCACTCGTGGTGTGATCATTTCAATGTCAATGCCTACCCTGTGGGTACTACTGACAATTGCGGCAGCATAATCACCACAGTGAGAGATGGAAAAATGGTATTGTTCATCGGGCAGGAAGGGTTTACGGGTATCGGCGATCTCTATTTCCTCATGCGGAAAATCTGTGAACAGGAATGGAAGCAGGTAACGGCCGGCTAAGTGTTGCAACCGTTTATGCGGGTGCGTAATAGTACGCTGCAAAGGCACTGTCCGCAGAAAGAAGTCTTCCGGTTCTGCGATCTTCCAGACAGCCAGGCGGGTGGTTTCGTTGATATTTTGTTGATAAAACAGCGGCACAGTGGCAGTAATGACTTTTTAGATTGCAGATTTAAGATTTATTTGCATCCCAACCATAAATATCACGAGGAATGATCCTGACAGACAAGCGCATTTTGGAAGAAATGGACAAAGGCACCATCAAAATTGAGCCCTATAACCGTGCCGACCTGGGCAGTAACAGCTACGATGTGCACCTGGGCAAATGGCTGGCACTGTATGTAGATGAAGTGCTGGATGCCAAAAAGCACAACAAAATAGAATATTTCGAAATACCGGAAGAAGGCTTTGTTTTACAACCCCATCATTTCTATTTAGGTGTTACTGAAGAATATACGGAAACCCATGCCCATGTACCTTTCCTGGAAGGCAAATCATCCACAGGCAGGCTGGGAATTGACATTCACGCAACCGCTGGTAAAGGGGATGTCGGTTTTTGCGGCAACTGGACCCTGGAAATTTCTTGTAAACAGCCCGTCAGGATTTACAAAGGGATGCCTATTGGTCAGCTTATTTATTTTCCGGTTGATGGGGAAATTGAAGTCAGGTATAACCAGAAAAGCAACGCCAAGTACAGCGGGCAGCCGAACAAGCCCATAGAAAGTATGATGTGGAAGAATAAATTCTAACTCACAGCTTCCCATATTTCTTCTGGTACGCAATGAGCCATCCTACCACTTCGTTGTAGCTGTTCATACCCTCTAATTGTTTATTCAGTTTGAGGTATTGATCGTATAAGCCTGTCATGGCAGGGGCTATACGGTTCTTACGCTGATCAAAGAACCCGCGGATATCCCTGCGGTCTTTTTTCACCAGCGTGTCGAGCCTGTTGCGGTTATTTTTAACAATGGATTCAAAACCTTTGAAATCCTTAGTCTTTACATACAGTGCAATTTCTTCACCCTGTGCATAAGAGAATAGTTCGAGGTATACGGAATAACGGAAATAGACATCATCAGAAGCCGCTGCGGCAAGGTAGCCTACAAAATTAGCTTCGCTTTCACTGGCATAGCCTAACTGGTGAGCCATTTCGTGGCAGGTTACATAAGGAACCAGGATACGTGGCATATCCGTTCTTAGTTGTGCCTCACCGGTAAACGGGTTATAGTAGCCCGTAAAGCCAACATAATCTGCAATGGGTGAGAACAGACTAGCCTTGACAGACCTGCTGGAATAATTTAAAAAAGCATAATTGTCTGCCAACCGCCCGTACGACCTGAAAGCATGGCGGTAAATAGTGTCTAGCGCAGGAGTGGGCAAAAGGGTATCTTTTAGCTGTCTTCTGCATTCATTCAGCCGGTCGATCAGCTGGTTGGTTAACGTTGACACTTCTTCCTTTGTATAAGCATCTTTTGACAATTGAAGCTGGTAAGCAATCCCCAAGCTGTCATAATTGAGTCCCCACAACAACTTAAACAGAATATAAACCCCCAGTAAGTAATTAAAAAGTTTCAACCCCAGCCGGGCAAAAGCCTGTCGCGGGTAAGCATGGTTCCATAATCCCCTTCCCCATTTCACCAACTTAACAATAAGCCATACTATAACACAGGCGTACAGCAGATCGCCCAGGCTGAGTGGCGCCCAGCGGGTCAGCAGGCGCAGGGCTACCCCTATACCAGGATAAATACCAACACTGTACCAGCGTTCTACATATAAAGGGAAAAATGAAAATATAAAAATGGCCAGGGTCGCTAATAGCCCGAAAAAAGCCCTGATCAACGTGGAAGTAGCTATCTTTGCACCGGAGTTCATATATACAAATATGCCATTTTGTAAGTAATTCAGCGCTGTTGATAAAAGTAGTCGTTTGAAAACTAAGTTTCCTTTGGGATTTCCGGCATTTAGCGCTACCTTTGCAAGCCCTTAAAAAAAGGTTATGAGTCATCGGCGGGAATATGAGATAGCATTTGTGGGTTTGAAGCCGGGAATTCATGTGTACGAATACAGGGTGGATGATAAGTTCTTTATACCGTATGGGGAACAGGATTTTCGCAATTGTGTTGCCAATATCAAACTGAGCCTTGATAAAAAAACAGGTTTCATGCAATTGCGGTTTGATATTGACGGAACCGTTGAAGCCAATTGCGACAGGTGTGGAAACAGCCTGCCGTTGCAGCTTTGGGATGAGTTCAATATCATCGTCAAGATAGTAGACGAACCAGATGCAATGAACGAACAGGAAGAAGACCCTGATGTATATTATATCAGTCGTGGTGAAAGCCATCTATACCTGTCCGACTGGATCTATGAATTCATCAACCTCAGTATTCCTTTACAAAAGGTATGCGGGGAGGATGAGCAGGGAAAATCGAAATGTAACCCGGAAGTGCTGGAGAAACTGAAGAAGATGGAAGAAGATGTAAAGAAAGACAGCAGTAATACGGTTTGGAAGGGATTGGAACAATTTAAAAATTTAGAATAATTTTTTTGATACTATAAATTTCGAGATATGCCGAATCCTAAACGCAGACATTCACAGCAGCGCAGTGCTAAGAGAAGAACGCACTATGTAGCCCAGGAAGTAACTTTAAGCAAAGACAGCACCACAGGTGAAACACATGTACGCCATCGTGCGCACGTGAGCGAAGGTAAATTGTTCTATAAAGGCAAATTAGTAGCTGAAAAAGCTCCTTTAAAAGCGTAACCTTTTAGTTCAAAAATAGCTGTAGCTTGCTGGCATGAATATAGGCTTAGACATGATGGGTGGAGATTTTGCACCGCTGGAAGCAGTGAAAGGCTTACAGCTATACCTGTCGTCGGGCAATGCCAATGCGGCGAATTTATACTGCATAGGTGATGAAACCAGTGTGAAACCCCTCTTATCGGAACACCAGGTTACATCACCTAATTTGCATTTGATACATGCCCCCGAAGTCATTGGTTACCATGAGCACCCCACCAAGGCACTGAAAGAAAAACAACGCTCTTCCATTGCTATCGGCTTCCACTTGCTCGCTACCGGTAAGATCGATGCTTTTATCAGTGCCGGCAATACCGGCGCTATGCTGGTTGGTGCCATGTACAGCATCAAGACAATTGAAGGCGTTTTAAGACCCACCATCTCAACCATCGTCCCGAAGCTCAATGGCGCTACGGGCCTTTTATTGGATGTTGGTCTGAATTCCGATTGCAAACCTGAGCAACTGAACCAGTTTGCCCTGCTCGGCAGCCTTTACGCACAACATATCCTTAATATCAGTAATCCCAAAGTAGGCCTGATGAATGTTGGCGAGGAAGAAGGAAAAGGTAATCTTCTTGCACAGGCCACTTATCCCCTTTTGAAAGAAAACAACCAGTTGAACTTCATCGGTAATATTGAAGGACGTGATACTTTTATTGACAAGGCCGATGTGATGGTATGCGACGGTTTCACTGGTAATATCATTCTGAAGCTCGCCGAATCTATCTACGATATTGCCAGCCAGCGCAATGTAGGTGACGACACCTATTTCAACCGTTTTCATTATGAGAACTATGGCGGCACACCGGTTTTGGGTGTAGCCAAGCCAGTCATCATTGGCCATGGTATCAGCCACGCCAAGTCTTTCATGCACATGATCTCCCTTGCTGAAAAAATGATCCAGAGTGATCTCTGCGGTAAAATGGCAGAGCAGTTCAGCGGGAAATAAATTTATTATTTCTGATTTGACAATCGCTGATGTCTGATTTATTTAGGTTTACCCCGATCAGGTTCTAAAGTATTGCTATAAAACGCTAAATCAGCTATCAGACATCTTCAAATCAGCCATCAAAAGGCTACCTTTGCCAGAAACAACTGTTAGTTTACCATGTGGCTGAATAATATTCTCGAAACGATAGGCAATACCCCCCTCATTAAGCTGAATAAGGTTACGAAAGATATCCCGGCTACCGTGCTGGCAAAGGTTGACTATTTCAATCCCGGCAATTCTATCAAGGACCGTATGGCATTGAAGATGGTAGAAGTGGCAGAACAGGAAGGCAGGCTGAAGCCGGGTGGTACGATCATTGAAGGCACGAGCGGCAATACCGGCATGGGCCTGGCGTTGACTGCCTGTGTGAAAGGTTACAAGTGCATCTTTGTGACTACCGATAAGCAATCAAAAGAAAAAGCGGATATACTCAAAGCGGTGGGCGCTGAAGTCATTGTTTGCCCAACCAATGTACTCCCCGACGATCCCAAAAGTTATTACAGTGTGGCTAAACGGCTGGCTACAGAGATACCTAACTCGATGTACATGAACCAGTACGACAACTTAGCCAACCGGCTCGCACATTATGAAAGCACCGGCCCGGAAATATGGGAACAGACAGAAGGAAGGATCACGCACCTGGTATGCACCGCCGGTACCGGTGGTACGATTACCGGGACTGCCATGTACTTGAAAGAAAAGAATCCCAATATCAAAGTATGGGCCATTGACGTGTATGGTTCACTGCTCACTAAATATTTCAGAACAGGTGAGATTGATATGAATGAAGTGCATCCCTATATCTCGGAAGGATTTGGAGAAGACTTTGTTCCACAGAATTATGACATGCGAGTGATTGATCATTTTGAACAGGTAACAGACAAGGACGGCGCTGTAATGGCAAGGAGAATTGCCAAAGAAGAAGGACTGTTCTGCGGATACAGCGCCGGCAGCTGCTTGCAGGGATTGATGCAGTTAAAAGCCACGTTGACCAAAGATGATGTGGTGGTTTGTATATTTCATGACCACGGCAGCCGCTACGTTGGCAAGATCTATAACGACCAATGGATGATGGAACGCGGATTCCTTGATGTAAAAACATTTAAAGATATTGTCAATGGCAGAGGCGGGCAAAAACTGGTAACAGTAACCACAGAACACAGTGTGGCCGAAGCTGTTGAACTGATGAAGCAATACGATATTGAACAAGTGCCGGTGATGAAGCACAATGAACTGATCGGCTCGGTAAGCGAGAGCGGCCTGTTCCAGAAAATATTCAGCAACCCCGAGATCAAGAACGCTACAGTAGGCAGTGTGATAGAACATGCATTCCCGGTTGTTGATTTTGGTACACCTGTAGAAAAATTAGGGAACCTCATCAACAAAGAAAATGGCGCTGTATTAGCGAGGGACGAAAAGGGCGATTACCATATTGTGACCAAATATGATGTGATACAGAGTATGGCGAAATAAATTGACTATGATCTCCACCAGGCATGAAGTCTTCTTTGAGGTAGCGAAGCAAAAAAGCTTTTCCAAAGCCAGCCAGGCATTGTATATCTCACAGCCAGCCATCAGCAAGCATATCAGGTCACTGGAAGAATATTACCACACCAAACTCTTCGAAAGAAAAGGGATTGTTATTGAACTTACACATGCGGGGAAACTGCTTTTTGAAAAACTGGCAGAAGTAAAACGCATACAGGAACAAACAGAATTTGAGATCTCATCTATTAACAATGTACTGCAGGCAAAGGGCGATCTGAAACTAGGGGCCAGTACCACAGTGGCATTATATATACTTCCCAAAGTATTATCATCATTCAACCAGCATTACCCGCAGATCAATATCAGCCTGCTTAACCGCAATGCAGAGATCGTTATGGACGCGTTGCTGAACAAAGATATTGACCTGGGCATCATAGAAGGACGCGCTAAACTGACCAATGTGGATTACCAGCCTTTTATGACCGACCAGGTCATTGCAGTATGCAGTAAGAAAAGTCCTATCGCCAAAAAGAAATCCTACCCACTTAAGGAGATCATACACATGCCACTTGCCATACGCGAAAGGGGAAGTGGTACACTGGCGGCATTGAAATATACACTTGAGAAAAATAAAATAAAGCTAAGCAGCCTGCAGATCAAAGTGAGATTAGGAGGCACGGAGGCGTTGAAAAATTTCCTGATCGAATCCGATTCACTCGGTTTCCTGCCGCAACGCTCGGTCATCAAAGAATTAAAGTATGGTGAACTGACTGAAGTTCACTTTGAAAACCTGCAGATAGAAAGGGAGTTTTATTTTATCCAACGCAAAGGAGAAACAAGTGAACTGAGTAAAAGTTTCATCAGGCTGGCGAAACATATACATAACTTATAGTTATAGTTTATAACAACTGTGTATCATTCAAGTTATAAAGTATCCGTTACTTTTACTGCATGGAAACTGCGGTATCAACGTTCTCGTTTGCAATGGGTCTTCAATGTCCCTCCTGTGGCAGGGAGTATGATATAGACCATGTACAACACTATGCTGCCTGCTGCTCCCAGCCCCTGCTGACCAATTATCACTACGCATCATTTTCAAAAGAAAACCTTACCAGGAGACCACAGAACATGTGGCGCTACCATGAAATGCTGCCTATTTTTGACAGTATGAATGTTGTAAGCCTGGGTGAAGGATGGACGCCTGTTTATCCTTTAATCGGACTGGCAAACAAACTGAACCTGAAAAGATTATGGCTGAAAGATGAAAGCGTAAATCCTACAGGCTCTTTTAAAGCAAGGGGCATCAGTGTGGCCATATCTAAAGCAAAGGAACTGGGTATCACACATTGTATTATCCCAACGGCAGGTAATGCCGGTGGTGCGCTGAGCGCTTATGCAGCCAAAGCAAATATCAGTGCAACAGTCATCATGCCCAGGCTGACACCTGAAACACTCAAAGAAGAATGCAGGTTGTACGGTGCTGAACTGATCGTAATGGACGGGTTGATCGATGCCTGTGGAAAGAAAGCGAAACAGTTGTGTGCTGAAACAGGCGCTTTTGATATGTCGACTTTAAAAGAACCCTACCGCCTGGAAGGTAAGAAAACCCTGGGCTACGAAATAGCAGAGCAATTCAGCTGGCAACTGCCTGATGTGATCCTGTATCCTACTGGCGGTGGCACAGGCCTGATTGGCATGTGGAAAGCATTCAAGGAAATGCTTCAGTTAGGATGGATCAAAGGAAAACTGCCACGCATGGTAGTGGTGCAATCTCAAAATTGCGATCCTATGGTACAATTATTTGAAAAAGGAATGATCTCCAACAGTTTTTCACCTGGATCTTCCATGGCTTATGGCCTGGCAGTTCCATCACCCTTTGCAAAAGATATGATACAACAAACAATCAAAGAAAGTAAAGGCACGGCTATTGCAGTGAGCGAAGAAGACATCAGTAACAGCATCAAAACATTGGCGTCAACAGAAGGGCGGCTAATCTCTCCCGAAGGAAGCGCCGCCTATGTTGGCCTGAAGAAATTGATAGAAAAAGATTATGTGCAGGAAGATGAAACAGTACTTTTCTTTAATACGTGCTCCTGGTATAAGTACAGGTAGCTTATCAAAGTTCTCTGTATTTTAGCGGATGCTGTCGGTAAAAGATCAACTGAACCATCTATTAGAGCTGTCAACCATTCCAAGTCGTATCGTTTCGCTTGTTCCCTCACAAACAGAATTACTGTATGACCTTGGGCTGGATGAAGAAGTGGTTGGTATTACAAAGTTTTGTGTACATCCGGCATCATGGTTCAGGATAAAGACAAGGGTAGGTGGCACAAAAGCCATTAACAGGGAATTGATCGCATCCCTGCGTCCCGATCTCATCATCGCCAATAAAGAAGAAAACAATAAAGAACAGGTAGAAAGTCTCTCCACCATTGCCCCTGTTTTTATCAGTGATATCCATACACTGGAAGACGCTGTTGAGATGATCAGCTTAGTAGGCATAATCACCGGCAAACAAGAGGCAGCCGGACATATCATTCAAACCATCAACAACAATTTTACCCGGCTGGCCAACCACAGGCTGCAAACAACAGGCCACCAACCAAGGACTGCATACCTTATCTGGCGTCATCCTTACATGACTGCCGGCAGCGATACATTCATTCATGAGATACTTTCTATGTGCGGACTTCATAATGTTTTTGAAAATGAAAGCCGTTATCCTGCAATAACAACACAGGAACTCATTGCCCGTAACACAGCATTGGTATTGTTATCAAGCGAACCCTACCCTTTTAAGCAAAAGCATGTAGAAGAATTGCAAAAAGAACTGCCCCATGCCACCATTTTGTTGGTGGATGGCGAAATGTTCAGTTGGTATGGCAGTAGATTACAATATGTAGTTGACTACTTTATAAAACTATTGCAAAGCATACAGTTACTGGTTCAGGAACAAAAAAGCTAACAACCATTTGCTATATCTGCAGTATCTTGCCGCTGCAATTACCTATTAAAATATTTTACCAACTAAACAACACAATTAACGCATGAAAAAGTACAGGGCCGGGGTCTTATTCGGAGAAGAACTGGAAGCATTATATAACGACGCAAAGACGAACCAGTTTGCCTTACCGGCAGTGAATACCATTGGAACCAACACTATTAATGCCACCCTGGAGACAGCTGCAAAAGTCAATTCTCCTGTTATTATCCAATTCTCTAACGGCGGTGCCCAGTTCATTGCCGGTAAAGGAATGCCAAATGATAACCTGCAGGCCAATATTGCAGGTGGTGTTTCCGGCGCTTTACATATTCACAATGTTGCCAAATATTATGGTGTACCGGTTATACTGCATACCGACCATGCAGCTAAAAAATGGCTGCCATGGATAAGCGGACTGATCGACGCCGGTGAACAATTCTATAAAGAAAAGAAACAGCCTTTGTTCAGCTCTCACATGCTAGATCTGTCGGAAGAGCCACTAGAAGAAAACATCCATACCTCTGTTGAATTCTACAAACGCATGGCGCCATTAGGTATGAGCATCGAGATTGAATTGGGTGTTACCGGCGGTGAAGAAGACGGCGTAGACAACAGCGGCATCGAAAATGATAAATTATATACCCAGCCTCAGCACGTTGCCTATTCATATACCGAACTGAGCAAAGTTGGCAAACTGTTTACTGTTGCCGCCGCATTCGGTAATGTGCACGGGGTGTATAGTCCCGGTAACGTAGAATTACGTCCCGAGATATTAAAAAACAGCCAGGATTTCATTGAGAAGGAATTGAAGACTGGTCCTAAACCAGTCTACTTCGTATTCCATGGTGGCAGTGGTTCTCCCCAGCACCAGATCAGGGAAGCTATTGGCTACGGCGCTATCAAAATGAACATTGATACCGATCTGCAATGGGCATTCTGGGAAGGTATCCAGCAATTCTATAAAAAGAATGAAGGCTATCTGCAGGCACAATTAGGTAATCCCGAAGGAGCTGATAAACCAAATAAAAAACATTACGACCCACGCGTGTGGTTACGCAAAGGAGAAGAAAGCTTTGCTAAACGCCTGGAAATTGCTTTCGAAGACCTGAACTGTATTAACAGGAACGCATAACAGGTTGATGGAATTTGGAATTGGGAACCAGGAATTGGAGCTGTCAGCTAATTCCTGGTTCCCAATTCCTTTTTAAATCGGTATATTTAATCTGTTAAACGATTGTCTAACCATATTAAATACCCTTAGGCATGGGCCACCAAAGTATTGTAGGCATATTAGGTGATCAGGCATCCTTCCTGCTGGAACATCGGTGCAAAACGATTGACAAGTCAGGCATTCATCTCCCCTCGCCCAATCATGTAGATGATATTTGGATCAACAGCAACCGCAGTAACCAGGTACTGCGCAGTATTCAGACATTATTGGATCATGGCCGCCTGGGCGGGACGGGTTATTGCAGCATTTTTCCGGTTGACCAGGGCATTGAACACAGTGCCGGATCTGCCTTTGCACCCAATCCTGTTTATTTTGATCCTGAAAATATCATCAAACTGGCTACTGAAGGCGGCTGTAATGCGGTAGCTTCTACTTACGGTGTATTAGGTATCATGAGCAGGAAATACGCCCATAAAATACCTTTTATTGTCAAGATCAATCACAATGAGTTTCTCAGCCTGCCCAACCGTTATGACCAGACCCTGTTCGGCACCATCAGGAGTGCCTGGAATATGGGGGCTGTTGCCGTTGGAGCTACCATTTACTGGGGCAGTGCCGAAAGCGCCAGGCAATTGAAAGAAGTAGCCGAAGCTTTTGAAATGGCGCATGAGCTTGGCATGGCCACCATCCTTTGGTGCTATACACGTAACAATGGCTTTAAGGTGGATGGGGTAGATTACCATACTGCTGCCGACCTGACCGGTCAGGCCAATCATCTCGGCGTAACGATACAGGCCGATATCATCAAACAGAAATTACCTACCAATAACGGCGGCTACCTGGCTACCAAACATGGTAAAACCAGTCCGCTCGTCTATGAAAAACTAACAACTGACCATCCTATTGATCTTTGCCGTTACCAGGTATTAAATTGTTACAGCGGCCGTATCGGCCTGATCAACTCGGGTGGGGAAAGCAAGGGAGCCAGCGATCTTGTTGAAGCGGTATCTACGGCCGTGATTAACAAACGGGCAGGTGGAATGGGACTGATCCTTGGACGAAAAGCCTTTCAGCGCCCGATGGCCGAGGGGATCAATATGCTGCAGATCATACAGGATGTGTACCTTGACAGCAGCATTACTGTTGCCTGATAGTAGCACTCCTTTTAAAAGGCAGCTAGTGAATCAGTTATGTTCAAAACAATCGAGTTAATAATAATTATTATCTTCGACCCCCCAAATTGAATTGACCGATATGAAAAAAGAGCGTGAAGAAGATTTTGAAGCCAATCTGACCGGTGAAGAGATACATGGCGAGGAAGCCGGCAAGCCACGTTGGTTTAAGCGTATCCGGAAAGGCATTTTAACCTCTACCGCTGATAAGAAAGAGACCCCGGAAGGACTCTGGAGCAAATGTCCGGAGTGTAACTATATATGCACCACTACAGAACTTAAAGAAGCCCTTTATGTTTGTCCCAAATGCAACTACCACCATCGCATTGGCAGCGATGAGTATTTTGATATCCTGTTTGATGAGAAAGTCTATACTGAACTGTTCGATAATATCCGCAGCAAAGACGCCTTGGGTTTCACCGATCTGAAGTCTTACCAGAAACGCTTAGATGATATTCATACTAAAACAGATTTGAAAGATTCTATGCGTGTGGCTACAGGCCATGTGAATGGAGAAGGTTTGGTAATAGCATGTATGGATTTTGAGTTCATTGGCGGGTCATTGGGTAGTGTAATGGGAGAAAAATTCAGCCGTGCAGTGGATTATTGCATACAACACAAACTCCCTTACCTTGTTATCAGCAAGAGCGGCGGTGCACGCATGATGGAAAGCGCTTTCAGCCTGATGCAATTGGCTAAAACAAGCGGCAAGCTTTCACAGTTAAGCGATGCCGGATTACCCTATATATCGTTATTAACCGACCCAACTTTTGGCGGCATCTCAGCAAGCTTTGGCATGCTGGGCGACCTGGATATTGCTGAACCCGGTGCCCTGATTGGTTTTGCGGGACCGCGTGTGATCAAAGAAACCATCAAAAAAGACTTACCGGAAGGGTTTCAACGCAGCGAATTTCTATTAGAACACGGGTTCCTGGATTTTATTATTGACAGGAAGAACCTGAAAGCCAAACTGGCACAACTGATCAGGTTATTCAGAAATTAAGTTCCAACCTTAAGAGAGCTATTGGCTGAAGTTCTACATTAAAATCAAAATCCCCATGAGGATGCAGGGGTAGCTATGGCGAAGGAAATGAACAACAGACAGGCCTATTTTAATTACCACATAGAAGACAAATATGTAGCAGGCATTGCTTTGCTAGGAACAGAAGTAAAATCGATCCGTGATGGTAAGGTAAGTTTCAACGATGCTTTCTGTTTATTTGATGAGGGGGAGCTCTGGGTAAGGGGATTGTATATTGCCGAATATTCGCATGGCACTACTAATAACCATATAGCAGTTCACGACCGGAAACTGCTGCTTACAAAAAGAGAGTTGAAAAAATTAACTGCAGGGCTGAAAGACAAAGGCTATACTATTATCCCGCTCCGTGTTTTTCTCAACGAAAAAAATCTTGTGAAAGTGGAGATAGGGCTTGGCAAAGGAAAGAAACTTCACGATAAACGGGAAACGATCAAGAACAGGGATATTGAAAAAGAGATCAAACGCTACATTAAATAAAAAAAGCCACCTCAATTTTTATGTTGAAGCGGCTTACTGGTATAAACAGTACTTACTTTAAACTTTGGCTCCCTCTTCTACTTTCTTCTGGAAATCAAATTTCAGCGTACCTGCTTCTTTATCCAGGTCAGCAACCAACACATCACCCTCTTTGATATGAAGGTTTAGTATTTCTTCTGCCAAAGGATCTTCCAGGTATTTCTGAATAGCCCTGTGCAGTGGCCTTGCGCCAAATTGAGCATCATATCCTTTATCTGCAATGAATTCCTTGGCGGCTTCCGTGAGCTCTAAAGAGAAACCAAGGTTTTGCAGACGTTTTGATACCCCTTTCATCAGGATATCAATGATGTTGAAGATATTCTCCCTGCTCAATGCATTGAACACCACCACATCATCTATACGGTTCAGGAACTCAGGAGAAAAAGTACGCTTCAGCGCTTTTTCTATCACTGCTTTATTGTTCTCTTCTGCGTTCTGTATACGGGTGGCAGTTGCAAAACCTACCCCATCGCCAAATTCTTTCAACTGGCGAACACCAATATTTGACGTCATGATGATCATGGTGTTTTTAAAATCGACCTTCCTGCCCAGGCCATCTGTCAACTGGCCATCGTCCAACACCTGCAACAAAATATTGTAAATATCCGGGTGCGCTTTTTCTATTTCATCCAATAATATCACACAATACGGCTTACGGCGTACTTTCTCAGTGAGCTGTCCGCCCTCTTCATAACCCACATAACCTGGAGGCGCGCCAATCAGGCGGCTTACCGTAAATTTCTCCATGTATTCACTCATGTCGATCCGTATCAATGAATCTTCCGAGTCAAACATGTACCGCGCCAATGCCCTTGCCATCTCTGTTTTACCCACACCTGTTGGTCCGAGGAAAATAAAAGTACCAATGGGTTTCTTTGGATCCTTTAATCCCACACGGTTACGCTGTATGGCTTTTACTACTTTCTGGATGGCTTCATCCTGGCCAACAACCATACCCCTCATGTCCTCGCTCATGCGGCGCAGCTTTTCTGTTTCGGCCTGCACCATGCGTTTCACAGGTATGCCGGTCATCATGCTTACCACTTCTGCAATATGTTCTTCGGAGATCGGATAGCGTTTGTGTTTGCTTTCTTCTTCCCACTGGGCTTTCGCTTTTTCGAGCTCTTCACCTAACCGTTTTTCAGTATCCCGCAAAGAAGCAGCTTCTTCAAAACGCTGGCTCTTCACTACTTTATTCTTTTCGTTCTTTACTTCTTCGATTTTCTTTTCCAGCTCAACAATATCTTCGGGCACATTGATATTTTTCAGGTGCACACGTGCACCTACTTCATCCAATACATCAATGGCTTTATCCGGTAACAGCCTGTCTGTCATATAGCGGTCGCTCAACTTCACACAGGCTTCAATGGCTTCGTCGGCATAAGAAACATTGTGGAAGTCTTCGTATTTCGATTTGATATTGTTCAGGATAATGATGGTGTCTTCCACACTTGGAGGTTCAACCAATACTTTTTGGAAACGGCGATCCAGTGCCCCATCTTTTTCAATGTACATGCGGTACTCATCCAATGTAGATGCGCCAATGCATTGGAGTTCTCCTCTTGCCAGAGCCGGCTTGAAAATATTAGACGCATCGAGTGACCCGCTGGCGCCACCGGCGCCAACAATGGTATGTATCTCATCAATAAACAGGATCACATCCCTGTTCTTTTCCAGTTCATTCATGATGGCTTTCATGCGTTCTTCAAACTGGCCGCGGTATTTGGTACCGGCCACCAGTGCAGCCAGATCGAGCGAGATCACCCTTTTATCAAACAACACGCGGCTCACTTTACGCTGTACAATGCGGAGTGCCAACCCTTCCACGATGGCTGTCTTGCCCACGCCGGGCTCACCTATAAGGATGGGGTTATTCTTTTTACGGCGACTGAGTATCTGGCTCACCCGTTCTATCTCGGCTTCACGGCCTACAATCGGATCAAGGGAACCTGATTCTGCCAGCTTGGTAATATCCCTGCCAAAATTATCGAGTACGGGTGTTTTACTTTTAACATTACCTGCCTGTTTACCACCGGCTCTTTGTTGCTGGTAACCTGAGCCGCGTTTTTCCTCATCAAATTCATCTTCATTTTCGTCGGTAAATTCACTGCGCGGATTAGGGTTGGTGGTGCCTACCATACCCAGTTCATTGCGGAAAAGATCATAGTCCACATCAAACTGGTTCAATATCTGCGTGGCAATATTTTCCTTATTCTTGAGAATGCTTAACATCAGGTGCTCCGTTTCAACCAGCGGGCTCTTGAGGGCTTTGGCTTCCAATACGGTCACACGTATCACTTTCTCGGCCTGCTTTGTAAGCGGAAGGCTGTTGATGTTGGCAATGTTCTTGCCTGTCTTGTCTTTTACGGCCAGCTCTACCTCTTTGCGTAATTCATAGAGGTCAATATTGAGTTGCTTTAATACTTTAATGGCCGTATTATCCCCGTCG
>JBHAFM010000162.1:0-13516 GCA_041856175.1 Sediminibacterium sp. | reverse complement strand
TTCAAAAAATTAATATCTACCGAATGTGTATTCCTGTACATCATCACAATAATAGCAAGACCCACACTCACTTCGGCTGCGGCCACCACCATAATAAAGAATACGAATAATTGTCCCTCTATGCCCGTTGTAGTCCCCGCACTGGCGGCTAAAGCTGTTGCGTGGTGCATTTTGGAAAATGCAACCAATAACAGGTTCACCGCATTCAGCATCAGTTCAATGCACATAAAAACAATAATGGCATTGCGCCGTGTCAGCACCCCGATGATCCCGATGCTGAACAAAGCAAAGCAGAAATAGATATAATACTGTACCGGCATTTTATTGATTTAATTAGTTGATTAACTCCAACATCGCCCCTCTCACTTCTTACCAATCACCACTGCTCCTACCATCGCGCTCAAAAACAATACACTGCTTATTTCAAATGGCACCACATAATCGCTGAACAAAGCCCTGCCCAGGTTTTTGATCAGCCCGATATCACCGGTACCCATCAATGCCGTTCTGTTCTGCATATCGGTAGCCTGGCGTACAAGGGATACCAGTACCATCAGGAAGCAGCCGCCTGCTATTGCGCCGGCTAATTTCATCCAGATATGTTTCTGGGGTTCTGCTTCGCTGTTCAGGTTCATCAGCATGATCACAAACAGGAACAATACCATGATGGCGCCTGCATATACGATCAGGTTCACAATGGCAAGGAACTGGGCATTCAATAAAACATAGTGGCCGGAAATGGCAAAGAAAACGGCGATCAGCCACAGTACACTGTGTACCGGATTCTTGCTCACAAGCACCATGACGGCACTGAAAAGCGCCAATGCAGTTAAAAAAAAGAATAGTATTTGGATGGTCGTCATATTTTAATTGTTTACGCCTTTCGCTTCAGCAAAAGCTGCAGCTTCAGTCTTGGGATTTGGTATCAGCAAATCTTCTTTTCCGTATATGAATCCCTTACGGGCGTAATTGGCCGGGGCAAATGTTTCGCTAAGATAAATGGCGTCTTTTGGACAAGCCTCTTCACATAAGCCGCAGAAAATGCAGCGCAGCATATTGATCTCGTATTTGGCCGCATATTTTTCTTCACGGTACAGGTTTTCTTCACCAGGCAGGCGTTCGGCCGCTTCCATGGTGATGGCTTCGGCAGGGCAGGCAACAGCGCAGAGTCCACATGCCGTACAGCGCTCACGTCCTTCTTCATCCCTGTTCAATACATGCAGGCCGCGAAACACCGGGCTGAATGGCCGCTTTACTTCCGGGTAACGGACAGTGGGTTGTTTTTTAAAAATATGGCTGAACGTAATTGCCATCCCTTTTACAATAGCGGGCAGATAAAGCCGCTCCATGAAGGTCATGGGTTTCCGGTCTACCGCCTGTGCTCTGTTTGTTAGTGTCTGCATAGTTGCAAAAATATTTTTATAGTCTATTGAGACCAAGTTTTTTCACGAAGTGGTTACACCCCTGCCCGCCACAGTATTACTGCTCCTGTTACCAGCATGTTCACCAGCGCCAATGGTATCATTGTCTTCCACCCTAAGTTCATCAACTGGTCATAGCGGAAACGCGGGATGGTCCAGCGGATCCACATGAAGATGAAAATAAAGATCGCGATCTTGGTCAGCAATGCCAGCACCCCGATAATAGCGGCAATATTGGGAGCCAGTGTACTTTCATCTAAGAACGGCACGTCATAGCCGCCAAAGAACAGGCAGGCCATCACAGCGCTGCTCATGATCATGTTAACATACTCAGCAAAAAGGTAGAAACCTAATTTCATGGAAGAATATTCCTGGTGGTAGCCAAAGTTCAGTTCGTTCTCAGCTTCAGGTAAGTCGAATGGCGTACGGTTACATTCTGCCAGTGCACATACAAAGAATATGAGAAAGCCCAATGGCTGGTAGGCAATATTCCAAAGATGGCCCTGTGCCATCTGTTCTCCTACAATTGTTTTTAAACTCAGGGAGCCGGACAGCATCAGTACTGCAATCAGTGACAGCCCCATGGCCAGTTCATAACTGATGGCCTGTGAAGCACCACGCAGCGCAGCCATTAAAGAGAACTTGTTATTGGAAGCCCAGCCTCCGATCATGATACCGTATACACCCATGCTTACCACGCCGAATATATACAGGATGCCAATGTTGATATCGGCAATCTGCAAATCAATCTTCCTGCCGAACAATTCAACATGGCTGCTCCACGGAATCACTGCACAGGTCATGAGAGCTGCAGTCATGGCCAATGCCGGCCCCAGCACAAACAATACTTTATTGGAGGTATTGGGAATGATCTCCTCTTTCATGATTAGTTTTAGTCCGTCGGCAAACGGTTGCAGCAAGCCGAAAGGCCCTGCACGGTTAGGTCCCGGCCTGTCCTGTAATACAGCCGCCACTTTACGTTCTGCAAAAGTGGTGTACAGGGCGATGCCCAAGCTGCCAAAAACGATCACCGCAATCAGCACTAATTTTTCGATCAATAAAGCCCAGTCAATAGCAAGTAGTGTCATGAGTTGGTATTGCAATTAATCTTTCTGTGAATTAAAATCGGTTGAATGTGCCGGCCCTTCTATCAAACTCAATTCGACACTGGGTTTGTTTACGCCACTCACAGTATGGATATCCATCATCAGCTTTGGCTGCCTGCCTCCGTTCACTGCTTCGAATGTTTCTTTGGGTATGGTCGTTCCTACTGATCCTGCATAGTGGCCCTGGGCGATGACCGAGTGCCTGTCTATCTTACGTGGTCCTTCTATGATCCAGTCGCTCGTATTTTTCTTTTCAAAACGGCAGGTATTACAGATCCAGTCTTCCACTTCTCCCCATTCGTCTTTGCGTGCTGTTACACGGTATACTTCATCGCCCCGGTTCCATAAAGTAACTTTGCCACTGCATGTGGGACAGTCCCTGTGTGCATCCATTGGTTTTAAGAACCATACGCGGTTCTTGAAACGGAAGGTTTTATCTGTTAAAGCACCAACGGGGCAAACATCGATCACATTACCGATGAATTCATTATCCAAGCTCTTCTCAATAAATGTGGCGATCTCAGCATGGTCTCCCCTATCCAGCACACCATGCTCACGTTTTTTGGTGAGCTGGTCTGCCGTGAACACACAACGGTAGCAGAGAATACAACGTGTCATGTGTAATTGTATATAGGGACCGATATCGTGTTTTTTGAAAGTCCTGCGCTGAAACTCGTAACGGGTAGCTTCTTTGCCATGGTCATAGCTCAGGTCCTGCAGGTGGCATTCACCGGCCTGGTCGCACACCGGGCAATCAAGCGGATGATTCAGCAATAAGAATTCAACTACACCCGCCCTTGCATCGATCACTCTTTCACTGGTGATGTTTTTCACTTCCATTCCATCCATGACAGTGGTACGGCAGGAAGCCACCAGCTTGGGCATGGGGCGCGGATCTTTTTCAGAACCCTTGCTTACTTCCACTAAACAGGTACGGCATTTACCACCACTGCCTTCCAGCTTGCTGTAATAGCACATGGCAGGAGGTGCTACGTCGCCGCCTATCTTACGCGCTGCATTCAGGATAGTTGTTCCCGGCGGCACTTCGACTGTGATGTTGTCGATGGTTACTTTAAAGAGTTGCTGTTCCGACATATTTTCTTATTTCCGGCACATTTGCATGTGCTGCTCGTTTTCAATGTTTATGCTGTTGCAGGTACATGAATCGGATCGGCATAATGCGCCAGTCCGTAATTCCGCTGTTGCGCTTCATCCGGATTTAGGACATGCCATTCAAACTCATCCCTGAAATGCCTGATGGCGGCTGCTACTGGCCAGGCGGCAGCATCGCCCAGCGGACAGATGGTATTACCTTCTATCTTGCGCTGGATATCCCATAACAGGTCAATATCGCTCAGCTTGCCGTTTCCGTATTCAATGTTCTTCAATATTTTTTCCATCCAGCCTGTTCCTTCACGGCAGGGAGAGCACTGTCCGCAACTTTCATGGCGGTAGAAACGCGCCAACGACAGTGTATGACGCACCACGCACTGGTCTTCATCCATGACAATAAATCCACCCGAGCCCATCATGGAACCGGTAGCAAAACCACCATCGCTTAAACTTTCATAGTTCATGTAACGGGTTTCACCTTTGGCCGTTTTCAATAACAGGTTGGCGGGTAAAATTGGCACGGAAGAACCACCCGGTATGCAGGCTTTCAACCGCTTGCCGTTGGCAATACCACCACAGTATTCATCGGAATAAATAAATTCTTCCACAGAGATGGTCATATCGATCTCGTACACGCCCGGCTTATTGATGTTACCGCAGGCGCTGATGAGTTTGGTACCGGTAGAGCGGCCCACGCCGATCTTTGCATAGGCTTCGCCGCCCATGTTGATGATGGGTACAACCGCTGCCAGTGTTTCCACGTTGTTGACCACGGTCGGGCGCATCCATACACCCTGTACTGCAGGGAAAGGCGGCTTGATGCGGGGATTGCCGCGTTTACCTTCCAATGATTCGATCAATGCAGTTTCTTCGCCGCAGATATATGCACCCGCGCCGCGTTGTACATGTATATTACAATCGAAGCCCGTGCCTAGAATATTTTTTCCGAGGAAACCGTTGTTCTTTGCTTCTATAATAGCTTGCTCCAGTATATCAACGATCCAGGCATATTCACCGCGGATGTAGATATAGGTATCATTGGAACCCAATGCAAAAGAAGAAACAATCAATCCTTCTATTAACAAGTGCGGAATAAATTCCATCAGGTATCTGTCCTTAAACGTACCGGGCTCACTTTCATCCGCATTGCATACCAGGTGGCGGGGCACTCCTTCAGGCTTGGCAATGAAACTCCATTTCATACCGGCGGGGAAACCGGCGCCACCGCGGCCGCGCAGGCCGCTTTTCTTCACTTCCTCCACAATGGTTTCAGGCGTCATTGTCTTCAGCGCTTTCTCTACACTGCTGTAACCACCTTCGCGGCGGTATACATCGTAATACCGGATGCCTTCTACGTGTGCTTTTTCTAGTAATACTTTTTTACTCATATGCCCTACATCCCCGGAGGGACATTTTTATGTTATATTGTTATCGAAGTTTTACTGCCTGTCTTGCCAGCAGCTTCCATTCTTTTCCTGCTTTAGTCCAAACCTGCAAAACACCGAGGTGCAATACGCCTTCTTTTCCGTTCTCAAATGTTTTCGCTTTCAAAATATGTCTTGATACCGCAGTATTCTTCCCTTCAAAAAAAACATTGGCGCTGTCCATTTTAAAACCTTCATAGGTTGCCGGACTCACCATGGCATGATGGATCATTACCTGCTTGTTCTCTATCAGGCCGCTTGAATGCCCATAAGTTACTTTGGGCGATACCAGTTTTTCCAAGGCAGCACTGTCACGCGCACTGACATCAGCAAAGATGGCTTTATTCAAGGCATGGATATTATTCAACACTTCCTGTTCTTTACCTGTTTGGGCACTTACAAAAGTGGTGATCAGTAATGCTGCTATGGCAATGATCTTTTTCATATCAGTTGTTTGCGGCAGCGCTGTTACGGCACTCCTCAATAATAGCGTCTACTTTTTCTCTGGTCAGGTGTTCACGATAATGTTTACCCAACTGCATCATTGGTGCATACCCACAGGCCCCGAGGCATTCTACTGTTTTCAAAGTAAACATACCGTCGCTGGTCGTCTCTCCCGGCTTGATCCCTAATGTAGCACCGATATATGCAATAATATCATCGCTGCCGTTCAGCATACAGGGGCCGGTCTGGCAAACTTCGAACATATACCTGCCAACAGGCTTCAGGTTGTACATACTGTAAAAAGTGGCTACTTCATATACTTCAATGGGTGTGATCTGTAACAGTTCGGCCACGTAGTCCATCGTTTCTGCACTCAGCCAGCCGCCAAAACTATCCTGCGCCAGGTGCAATACAGGCAACAAGGCGCTTTTCTGCTTCCCTTCCGGATAACGGGCCACGAGCCTGTTGAATTCGGTTAGTTGTTGTTCGTTGAATTTCATCATACTTATTTGAAAGTCAAAATTCTATTCCTTATGCATCCATCTCCCCGGCAATCAGGTTCAGGCTGCTCATTGTTACAATGGCATCACTCAGCATGCCGCCGGTAACTAATTCGGGGTAGGCCTGGTAATAGATAAAACAGGGTCTTCTGAAATGCAGGCGGAATGGCGTTCTGCCTCCGTCGCTGATCAGGTAAAAACCCAGTTCGCCATTACCGCCTTCTACGGATTGATAAACTTCTCCCTTTGGCATCTCCACTTCACCCATCACAATTTTAAAGTGCCAGATGAGGGCTTCCATTTTGGTGTATACATCTTCTTTTTTAGGAAGATAGTATTCAGGTACATTGGCATGGTACACTTCTGCTTCTTCGCCTTTGAATGCCTGTATCTTCCGATAAGCCTGTTCAATAATATGTAAGCTCTGCCACATTTCTGCGTTGCGCACTAAGAAGCGGTCGTAGTTATCGCCGGTAGTTCCAACGGGAATGGTGAAGTCGAAGTCTTCGTAGCTGCTGTAAGGAGCATGCGAACGTACATCATAATCCACGCCGGTGGCGCGGAGGTTGGGGCCGGTGAATCCATAATTCAGTGCCCTTTCGGCGCTGATGGCGCCGGTGCCCTGGGTGCGTTCCATGAAAATGCGGTTACGGGCGAAAAGGTTTTCAAACTCTTTCAGCACTTTCGGATATTCTTTCAGGAATTTCTCGAGTTTCGTAAACGCTGTATTTGTGAAATTCCTTTCAAAACCGCCAATACGCCCAATATTAGTAGTAAGGCGGGACCCGCATACTTCTTCATATATTTCATAAATTAATTCGCGGTATTGCATCACATACAGGAAGCCGGTATAAGCGCCGGTATCCACCCCTACGATCGAATTACAGATCAGGTGATCGGAGATACGTGCCAGTTCCATGATGATGACACGGAGATAGTCTACACGCTTGGGTGTTTTCACGTCCAGCAGTTTTTCGCAGGTCAGGTGCCAGCCCATGTTATTAATGGGACTGCTGCAATAGTTCAGCCGGTCGGTAAGGGTAGTGATCTGGTAGAGGGGTCTGCGTTCGGCTAATTTTTCAAATGCACGGTGAATATAGCCCACTGTTGATTCAGCAGAAACAATGCGCTCCCCATCCAGTTCCATGATATTCTGGAACACCCCATGCGTAGCCGGGTGCGTAGGACCCACGTTCAGGGTAGTGGTCTGTTTTTCAATGGAACCTTCCGGCAATTTTATATGTTGATTCGATTGCATTAATCCTTTTTGAATTTTGACTTTTGAATTTTGATTTGCTTACCCTCTTCCAAACATTTCATCATCCTTATCAATGCGCGTCTGGTCTTCCAGTGGAAATTCTTTCCGCATGGGGAAATAGTCCATCTCATCTACATTCAGTATTCTTTTCAGGTTGGGATGGCCCACGAAGTTCACACCAAAAAAATCATAGGTTTCTCTTTCCATCCAGTTGGCGGAGGAGAATAATTTTGACGCGGTGAATACATCGGGCTGTTCCACTGCAGTAAATACTTTAAAACGGATGCGCACATTTTCCTGCAGGTTATGCAAATGATAAACAACAGCCAGTTCGCGGCCTTTCTCTTCAGGGTAGTTGACAGCACAAAGGTCTGTCAGGAAACGGAATTGCAGTTCCGGGTCTTCATACAGGAACTGCATTACTTTCAGGTTGAGTTCTTTGGGCGCTTCAAAACTGAGCAGCCCGTAATTTTCTTCAAAATGGAACACCTGTTCCCCGAACTTTTCGGCCAGTTTTTGCTGAATGTATTCGTTGCTTAATGACATATCTATTGTATTCCGTATCCGTTCATCAATGCTTTGTACTGCTCGCTGTTCCTTCTCCTGATGCTTTCCTGGCCCACCAGCTCCTGTATCTTCATGAAACCGTCAAGGATGGCTTCGGGGCGCGGAGGGCAGCCGGGCACATATACATCTACCGGTATCACTTGGTCGATCCCCTGTAATACACTGTAAGTATCGAAAATGCCGCCGCTGGAGGCACAGGCGCCAACAGCTATTACCCACCGGGGTTCTGCCATTTGCAGGTATACCTGGCGTAAAACAGGGGCCATTTTCTTGGCAATGGTACCCATTACCATTAGCAGGTCGCACTGGCGGGGAGAGAATCCCACCCTTTCAGAACCGAAACGGGCAAGATCGTAATGTGATCCCATGGTAGCCATAAATTCAATACCACAGCAGGAAGTGGCAAAGGGCAGCGGCCAGAGTGAGTTTTTACGTGCAAGCCCTACTACACTGCTCAGGTTGGTGCTAAAAAATCCTTCCCCGGAATAACCTTCCGGAGCTTCCCCTATTGCAACAGCATCACTCAGCTTGGCTTCTATCGGGTGAATATTGAATCGTACAGGACGCATATATTAGTAATTAGTGACTGAGCATTTATCATTAGTAATGTAACATTAAATCGTCGTTTTCGGTTGATTTGTGTATTTACTAATGACAAATCATAGTTGTTAATGATGAATTACTGGCTAATCTTCCCATTGCAATGCTCCTTTCTTAATGATATAAATAAATCCTATAATAAAGAAAGCAACAAACATCAATACTGCTGTAAAGCCGGCCCAGCCCAGTTCCCTGAAGATGACTGCATAGGGATAGAAGAAGATCACTTCCACATCGAACAGTACAAACAGGATGGCGACCAGGAAATATTTGATGGCCATCGGCTGGCGGGCATCGCCGTGGGTTTCAATACCACTGGCAAAAGTTTCTAATTTATCTGCCGTTTTGCGCTTAGGCCCCACCCATTGTGATATGCCGATCATGGTGGCCACAAAACCAGCGGCAAAGATCAACTGTATCCCGATGGGCAAATAATTGGCGGCATTGGAATCGCCGGCATCTAAGAACAAGGAAAGCCAGTTCATGTTAAAACATTAATTGAGCAGCAAAAATAAGCCAGCAGGAGATATAAAAGAAAAACTCCCCTGTTATGGGGAGCTTTTTCTTTATTTATTTGGGAGAAGTACTGGTATTACTGGTGGATTTTGTCCCAACCTTGGTCGATCCCGTACTGCTGGTTTGTTTATTACTGGGTTTTGCAGGCTGCTTTGATTTATTAAGTGCTTCTGCAATGGTTCCTTTGGTATCGGTAGCATACTTGTTCTCTTCGCCTGGTTCGGGATATAAAAGAAGCATTTTATCCGTTACTTCCAGTGCTTTGTCTAATTCCTTTGCTTTGTTCACATAATACTGCAGCCTATAGTAAAGGTTCAGGAATATTTGCTTTTTGTTCTTCTCTTTGTCTTTCGCATAGAAAGAATCCAGGTAATCCAATGGTTCCAGTGCCAGTCCTTTTGAGGTATCAGGATCTGAACCCAGCGCTGCACGTTTCAGGAAGCTGTAAGGTTGTGGCTTTTCAGGAAACGCTGCTAAGTATTTCTTTGAAAGTTCAATGGCTGTAGGATATTCTTTGGCATTGAGCGCTGTACTGGTGAATTTGTAGTAATCGAATTCGCTCATGGTGCCGCCTTTCAAACTCTGTTGTTTTTGCAGCCAGTCGAATTGTTCTTTGTACATTTTTGCTTTTTCATACATTGCTGCAGCCTGGCCCATATAATTGATCTTGTTCACTTTGGAAGTATCATTCTGGATGGCTTTCTCCAGGTAACCTACCGTTTTTGCTTCATTTCCAGGGAATTTAGAAAATACTTTCACTGCAAGTTCATAATCTGTAGGCTGAATTTCGCTGGCGGGAGCGGAAGCAAAGAATTTTTCAAGATGTGTTTTTGCCTGTGCAGAATCGCCCAAACGGTCATAGTTATAAGCGTATTGAACACTTAAACGGGGCACTGCGGCCAAACCGGCGCTGGCTTCCAGTTCTTTTTCCTTGGCGATGCTTTCATTGTACCTTCCTGCACGGAACAGGTATTCTGACAGGAAGAAATCGTTTTTAGGGTCTTTATCAGCAGTAGCTACGAATTTATCTAAGTAGTCTTTTGCCTGGGCCACATCCTTTTCTGCATAATACTGGTACAAGGCAAAATACACTGGCGGAAATGAAGGATCGGCAGCGATCGCTTCCTTATAATTCTGCTCAAGCAGGTCTTTGTTATTCTGGCTTTGATAGATCCTGCCTATTTTATATTTGGCAAGGGCATTTTTAGGATCGCGTGCCAGCGCTTCCTGGTAGGCTTTTACCGCTTCACCACCATTCTCCCCACCCATTTTCAAGTAGTTGATACCCATATTGATGAGGATATCGGGATTGGTAAGATCAATGGCAGCCGCCTGTTTCAGTTTATCAATGGCATATACCGGATCACCTATTTTACTGTCGCCATCTGCATTGGCACGGCCAATGGCATTGAGGATGGCTGCATTAGGCTTACCCTTGTTTTTGCCCCTTGTTTCTATGGTAGCAGTGATGGCCTGTTCAAATTTCTGCTTGACAGCATTGATATCACCACCTTCGAGTAAATCGAGGTGTCCAATACCCACCAGCAACCAGGCATTGCTGCCTATATCTGCCAGCCCTTTCTGGTACACATCCCTGGCGGCTTTGATATCGTCCTTGGTAAGATCCCTGTTACGTGAGATGAGGGACTGACCATACCAGTAGATCGTTTGGGGATCTTTGGGATTGGCATCATACGCTTTCTTCAAGATCTCTCTTGCTGTGTTGTTCTTTTCATAGTTGAGGTTCTTGATCCCCTCAGCCAGCTGCGCCATCAAACACTGCCCCAAAAGCAATGCTGTCAACACCAGTGTTACGGTCTTCTTCATTTGTCGGTTTTTATAGTTGTTGTGTTAATCGCTTTCTTTTATGGTGCTCCTCCGTTTATTGAATACCATTTTTGCCGGAACGAGGAATGCCCGCCTGAAAATCAGCTGCCCACGTTCTAAGCTCAGGAAATTCATCAGACCTGTGCCGAGCCCGGCTGCATTTTCTTTGAGAATATAATACAAGGGACGTGCCAATGGGTATTGACCATAGCTGATACTTGCCTGTGAAGGCTTGGCAAATACATCTTTCTCGGTACATTTAACACATTCCACTAACCCAAGTCGTATTTTCTTCAAATAAGCAACCTGTTTCGGGTCGTAGCTGTCTCCCACCCAGCTAAGTCCCACGAACCCAACCACATCTGTTCTTTTTGATACCAGGTCCACCACTTCCTCGCTACGCTGCGCTGCAACCACATTACTGCCGAATGCAGCTCCTTTCAGCACACTGTCCTGCAAAAACCGTACAGTACTCGTTGCATTTTGTCCGTCCATCACCGCTACCAGCTTCTCTTTACCGCTCAGGATATTCTTCAGCCGCTCTATGGTAAAAACACTGTCCTTCATTTCCCTGTTCACAATGACAGCTACCGCATCATAGGCCAGCACACCATATTGTGGTGGAAAGGACAACTTATTATCATAGAACGACGCTTCTTCCTTTGTTAAACCCCTTGCCACAATAATCATCCGCGTACTATCTGACTGCAGGTCGCGAAAACAGGCTGCTTCAGACTTGTATGACACATCGATGGTCGTTTGCGGGAAAGAAGAATGGTGTACCCTGATCTGTTCTTCAATCACCGGTTTAAAACTCTCATCCACACTGATACGAATGGTTCCTTTTTCAGGTGTGTCTCTTGTATCGGCGCCGGGGTTTGACTGACAGGCCACCAATACCATCAACACGATTATCCATCCACTATTTAACAGACCTTTCTTCATCTTTAATAATCACGCTTAAACCCCCTATACAACCTGAACCCGCCATACAGCAAACATATCCCGCCAAACAAATACCGAAAGGAGGAATCAACACTGATCAATTCTTCGATATTCAATTTCTTTGCACCCAACATCACCACTGCCATTCCCAGGATGAGGATAGCCATGGTAAAATCGTATATACGGCGCATCAAAATATAACTTTTTTGCCGTTTGTCTCTGAACTCATTTTCCATTTATCAACAGGTTGAAAACCCAGGGGTGGGCAATTTAGTTAATAATTGAATTTGTGCCGTACAAAACGGCTGCAATTTCAAACAAAATCCTTCTCTCGCAATTAAGATGCTGCGATTGAGGGATTTCCATAATAATATTTACTACTATTATATTACCTATGTTACCGGTTGTTAGTAAACGGAATCCTGCCCGAACCTTATCTTTGCCGCTATGAGCAAACCGGGCTTACCACAAGGAACCAGAGATTTCAGCGCCGCTGTTGTACGCAAACGCAATCATATTTTCAATACCATCCGTTCTGTATTCGAACTGTATGGTTTTCAGCCTTTGGAAACCCCGGCCATGGAGAACTTAGATACGCTGATGGGTAAATATGGCGAAGAGGGCGATAAACTGATCTTCAAAATACTCAATAACGGGTTGGATAACCCCGCCAAGCACGACCAGGCGAAAACGGATTTTGATAAGGTGCTGGCCGGAAAGAATGCCAAGGGCATTACGGAAAGAGCCCTGCGTTATGACCTCACCATTCCTTTTGCACGTTATGTTGCCATGAATTACGGACAACTCACGCTGCCTTTCAAACGCTACCAGGTGCAACCTGTATGGCGTGCCGACCGGCCACAGAAGGGCCGTTATCGCGAATTTTACCAATGTGATGCCGATGTGGTGGGCAGCGATAGTTTATTAAATGAAGTAGAACTTGCCCATATCTACACCACTGTTTTTGCAAAACTGGGTGTACCTGTAACGATACGTATCAACAGCAGAAAGATACTGGCTGCGCTGGCAGAAGTATGTGGCGGCGCCCACAAGATGACCGACATCACCATCGCCATTGATAAATTAGATAAGATTGGCCCCGAAAAAGTAAAAGAAGAACTTGCCCAGCGGGGATTGGATGCACAACAGGTAGCCATCATAGAAACATATTTGGCCATCGAAGGAGACAATGCTGAAAAAATCAGCCGGCTGAAAATCTTGCTCGGCGATAATGAGACTGCTAAGCATGGTATTGCCGAAATTGAACACGTACTCAACTACGCACAACCATCAACCACCAATGCCAGACTCCAAACGGATTTCACTTTGGCCCGCGGCCTCAATTACTATACCGGTATCATCTTTGAAGTAAAAGCCCTGGATGTTCAGATGGGTAGTATTGGCGGTGGCGGAAGGTATGATGACCTCACCGGTTTGTTCGGCGTTCCCAATGTACCAGGAGTGGGTATCAGCTTTGGGGTGGACAGGATCTACGATGTCATGGAAGAACTGCAACTGTTCCCCGAAACCGTACAGGCAGGTACCAGGATCTTGTTCTTCAACCTGGGCAGTGCGGAAAGCAGGAAAGCATTTGCGTTGATGCAGCAACTGCGGGAAAAAGGTATTGCGTGCGAGTTGTACCATGAAAATGCCAAATTCGACAAGCAATTCAAATACGCCGAGAAAAAACAAATACCCTTTGCAGTGATCATCGGAAGCAAAGAATTAGAAGAAGGCAATTGTGTTGTTAAGAACCTGCTGGAAGGGAAACAACAAACCCTGGAACAATCGCAGT
>JBHAFM010000161.1:0-24017 GCA_041856175.1 Sediminibacterium sp. | reverse complement strand
CGCCATTAAGGCGATGGCCGGGTTGCGGGGGATAAAAAATATCAAATGAGGGATTCGTATGGAAAAATGCGCTTAATTCCTGATAGGATGTTGTGCAACTATTACTGAAGATTGTTACTGCCGGGAAGAAGGATTTGGAAGAAAGCACTTCATTTTTATTTTCCACCTTACGATCCGGGTTTTGCTGGTCTTTATTGTCTTCCTGTTTTAATTTTTTCAGCATCTGGCATTTGCCATTGCAGTGCATCTTAGGTTTTTGCCTGTTCTCACAGTTTTTGGCAAAGGAAGTTGTGTTCATGTAATAGTCAGCAACAATAAACGTCCGGCTGAACGTCTGGGTCAGGAAAGCAGCAAGAATAAATAAGGCTGTTAGTTGTCGCATCAAAGCATGGTCAAATAATTTTGCAAATATAAGGACTGATCCTGGAAACAGGGAGATAATAACGCCTGATTCTGCCTATAAGAAAGAGTATCAAATGGGTAATAATTATATTTGAAAGCGTATATTTTACAAAAAGCAACAAGTCAAATTTTTGGTAATCGAAAAACTACCGGAAAACGCATTAACTATAATCAATATGGAAGTAAACTCTTTGGACATAACGCATGATTTGATTAATAAAAAATGAGGATCGAGATGAAACCAACATCTATTTTGTTGTGAAAACCAAACCCCGACAAACACCGCATTTACATTCGCCTAACGCTCTAAAAACACATTTTTTTTGATATAATTAACTTTTAATCATATAGTTAACTGTAGTTGTATAACCCCTGCAACCCCTAACGCATCCAACCCCGGTATAAGCTTGCATTGTTAGCACGACCATTGGTGGTCCCACCAGCAGCGGGGATCGTAAACAAGATTTGATCACATATATAAAATGCATCTTTGCTTACTGAAACAGGAAGCCCCCATACTTTTGTTTAAAAACAATATTTGGCTTATACCCGATGAGTTATAAAATATTTTACAATGAAACTGATCCACAAACCGGCAGACGGCTACCCCGCTTTTTATCAACCTTATATGGACTGTGTGCCGAATGATGGCCGCCTGGTGCAGCATTTGAAGGATATTATCATTGAAACGGGAACGCTGGTTTCACCGCTTTCAGCGGAACAGTTATCATATCGGTATAGTGAGGGAAAATGGACCATCAAAGATATTCTTCTTCATCTTTCAGATTGTGAGAGAATAATCATATACAGGACTACAAGAATAGCCAGGGCTGATAAAACAGACCTGCCGGGTTTGACGAAAACTTTTTCGTTGCCAATGCAAACGCCAATAGCAGGAGTGTCGAAAGCCTGATGGAAGAATTAAAAGCTTTTCGTGCAGCCAGCCTTGTTTTTATAGAAACACTGGATGAAGCATCTCTCGACAGGGTAGGTACGGCAAATAATTTTCAGCTTTCCACACGCCTTCTCGTGAGTCATTTATACGGACACCACAAACGACACCTGAATATCATCAGAGAGCGGTATCTTAATTGAGTCAGCAGCACTATTGGCAATTTCAAATGTGGTAACTTCATGCCCATATTGTAAACGCTTATGATTTCCATTAAACGGGTTACTGATCCGGCCGAGCTAAAAGGAATTCAACAATTACAGCAGGAAAACCTCAAAAAAAATGTAACGACAGATGAAGCCCAAAGCCAGGGTTTTGTTACTGCCGAATATTCTATTGATTTTTTGACAACCATGCATCGGGCCAGCCCTTCTGTCATTGCGAAAGATGACGATAGGGTTGTGGGGTATGCGTTGGTAGCCGTAAAATCAATAAGACATGAGCACGACCTGCTGGCAGACCTGTTTGATACGATTGATCAAAAAGAATATAATCATTTGCCTTTAAAAGATGCCAGCTATGTTGTTGTAGGTCAGTTATGTGTGGCAAAAAATTACCGTGGTTTGGGACTGGTTCAGCAATTGTATCAATACTTTAAAACCAGTTTGTCAGGTGAATTTGATTATTGCGTTACCGATGTGGCACAGGACAACCCAAGATCATTGAAAGCACATATAAAAACCGGATTCCAGGTACTGGATACATTGACTTATGGGGGTGTTAGCTGGGATATTGTGTTGTGGGATTGGACTAAAAGTAAAAAATGAAATGATTCTGCATGAACTGGCAGAAGACGATCCGGCACAAAAGGGCCGTATCGTTACCATTGAAGTCCGTATTCAACGGGTACACCTGGAAGCATCCATCCTTATGCCCGGCATGGCCAACAATGTGGACCCGGACAAATGGAGGCCGCTGATCATGAGTTTCCAGGAGTTTTATGGATTGGGACCGCAGGTGCACCCCTCCACCCTGGCACAGATACCTGAGATATTATACCGGAGCCCCGACGTGGAACGGGCTAGGCTGGAGATGGTAAACGCTTGAGCTTTCTGTATGGGGCTTAAAGAAGGGTGTTTTTCCCGTTGCAACATTCCTTTTAAGTTTTTATCTTTCTATGATGAAATTCTCCTTTCATAATACAAGACCGGACAAAAAAACCCAGTTTGTTGCGAAAGGGTATGATAACAGTCCTTTTCGACCGTTACCAAATCCAATAGGTAAACCGCCTTATAGATTGGATATTCAGAAAATAATTGGCAATGCAACAAGCAATGGTAAAATGGTCTTTCATACGGTAGGTGATACCGGAGGTATTAAAATTCCTTCTGAGCAGCAAATAGTAGCCAATAAAATGGGAGAACAATTTTCTGCTGCAGATAAGCCGGAAAATCAACCTTTGTTCTTTTATCATTTAGGAGATGTGGTTTATTACTACGGTGAAGCAAGCGAATATGGAAGCCAGTTTTATGAACCCTATATGCATTACCCGGGACCAATATTAGCAATACCTGGAAATCATGACGGAGATATCGATCCAACAAATCCCAATCCTCCAAAAAGCCTGGAAGCATTCGTAAGCGCTTTTTGCGATACAAAACCACAGCATTTAAAAATTGCAGGAGAATCATCCAGAACTACAGTGATCCAACCCAATGTTTATTGGACATTAGTTACACCACTTGCAAACTTCTTAGGGCTTTATAGTAATGTTACCGCCCATGGTACCATAAAAGAACCACAGGCATCCTGGTTTATCCAGGAATTAAAAAATGCAGACACCGAAAGGAAACAGCATGGGAAAGCCATCATCGTTGCGTTACATCATCCTGTTTATTCTATTGATAAAAACCATGGCGCCAGTGGTGATATGCAAAAGTTCCTCGATAATGCATTTAAAAAAGCGAACATATTCCCTGATGTTATTTTAACAGCACATGTGCACAATTACCAAAGATTCACAAGAATGCTTGATAACGGAGTTGAACTTCCTTATATAGTAGCCGGAGCAGGCGGATATTGGAACCTGCATAAAGTTGAAACAAAAGCAGACCCTGTTTATGTACCGAACAATAGCTTTTTCCCGGGGGTTGTTATAGAAGAATTTTGTGATGACCGGCATGGTTTTTTAAGAATTACAATTGAAAAGAATTCGAAAGGAAGAACGTTAACGGGAGAATATTTTACTGCTCCGAGGCCACAGGAATCGTGGAGTGCCCCTGCTCAGTTATATGATTATTTCACCATTGATTTAGATAAGCACAAAGTGAATAATATAAAAACAAAATAAGCCCGACCTCCTGCTTTCTTTTTCCTTACTGCCAATAGCTTCCCGTATTAATTTAGCAAAAAAATGCCATTATGAGCACAGGTAAAGGATTTAAAGTAAATACCGGTGAAGCAAGGTTTGGTAAGCATTACAGAATGAAAGGCATCACCACCAATACACTGGATATCAAAATTTCTTCTTCAGACACCAATGATGATTTAGCTGTTTTCGAGCAGACAGGATTAACACCAAAGGGTGGCCCGCCTTTGCATATACATCCTTTTCAGGACGAGTGGTTTTATGTTGTGGAAGGCGAATATTTATTTCAGGTTGGTGCAGATAAGTACCAAATGAAGCCAGGCGATACCATATTTCTTCCCAGGAATGTCCAACATGCATTTGTGCAATTGTCGGAAAAAGGTAAGATGATAGTCTCTTATCTGCCAGCAGGAAAGATGGAAGCGTTTTTTAAGATCACAGACACCTGGACTTCCCCGCCAACACCAGAGGAAATAAAACAAGTATTTGCTGACCATGATATGAAAGTTGTAGGACCTCCATTAAAAACTGATTGATCCTTACACAGTTGCAATAATGATTATACAGGTACATTTTAGGTTCGAAAAGCAGAGAGGTGAAATGTTGCAGTAATTTTTTTATTTTTATTCTGTAAATTTCATTGAGCACTTAAACTTATTTCTATGCTAAATAAGCTGAAGTCGAAAGTGATGCATTTTATTACTTTCCAGGTCGCCAATCATTTATTAATTGGCCTTGGAAACCTTATGTCACCCTTCTCAAAAGTGAGCAACCGGCCGGTGTTGCCTAAATCCGAATTTGAATGGGCAAAGCTTTTGGAAGACAACTGGCAGCATATCCATGCAGAAGTGTCTGCCTTATTGGCGAATCAAAAAGACCTGCCGAATATTCAGGACATCCAGCCTGCTGAGTCCTTATTAACGACTGACAATAAATGGAAGACCTTCTTTCTGCAGGGTTTCGGACATAAAGCTGAGAAGAACCGCGAATTATGCCCGGTAACTTCAAAAGTGCTTGACCAGATCCCCGGTTTGTTAACGGGTTTTTTCTCCATCCTTTACCCTGGCAAACATATTCCGGCACATAAGGGAATATTCAGAGGAATTGTACGAACACATTTGGGACTGGTGATACCAGGTAAACCCGGAGAATGCAGGATGCGGGTCGACAAAGAGTTCATTCATTGGGAACAGGGCAAGGCTGTTTTTTTCGATGATACTTTCAACCATGAAGTATGGAATGATTCAGATGGGATACGGGTGGTATTATTGCTTGATACCAAACGCCCCTACTCAAAATTAGGCACACTCGTCAATAACTTTATCGTTAACAGTATTACCAACTCAGTTTATGTAAAAGACGCCCTGAAGAAAAACGAAGATTGGGAAAAAGTATATTATAATGTTATGGCATAATTAAAGGCTTGAACAATACAAACTACCCATTGATTAACGTGTCCTCTCTATATATTTAATTTTATAAATAAAAAGTTTTACCTGATACTTTAACAGTATTTACATTGGCATAAAGCGTATGTAAAATAATAATTGTATTTTTAGCACTTATTGTTATTAAATGTGTTGTTATTAAAAACTCAGTGCATGTTTGATCAGCTAAATCTGAAAAGAAATTATGCCAAATCTTACGAAGGATTAGTGGCAAGGTTGACATCGAAATTGTCTTCAATGTCAATCCTGCATTGGATTAATCATTTAAATGGAAGAAAGCTGGCTCAAATCAAACATGCACTGAGTTTTTAATAACAACACGTTAAATAGTAACAAATGAAAAAATATCCTTTTAGCCTGTTCCTGATTTCTGCTCTACTGGGTTTCGGTATACTGTCAGCACAACCGGCGATAAGAGAAAAGTTATTATTTGATGATGGCTGGCTTTTTTTGCTTGGCAGCAATGATAATGCGGAAGACCCGGGATTCAAAGATGCCTCCTGGCGATTGCTCAACCTTCCGCATGACTGGAGTATTGAGTTACCCTTTGACAAAAACAGCCCGGTTGGCACAGGTGGCGGTGCTTTAAATGGCGGTATTGGCTGGTATAGAAAAACCTTCCGGCTGAATGCGTCTTATTCATCCAGAAAAACATTTATCTGTTTTGATGGCGTTTACAGGAACAGTGAGGTGTGGATCAATGGTCACTACTTGGGCAAAAGACCCAATGGCTATATTTCATTTGAATATGAATTAACCCCTTTTCTGAAATATGGAAAGGAGAAAAATGTACTGGCGGTGAAAGTTAATAATGCTGATCAGCCTAATTCGCGCTGGTACAGTGGTTCAGGTATTTATCGTCATGTATATCTGTTAACCCTGCAACCGTTGCATGTTATAACTAACGGCACTTATATTACCACGCCGGCAGTAACAAAAGAACGGGCATCTGTTCAGTTAAATATCTGTTTACAGAACAGCATGGATACAGTTGCTGATGCAATTGTACAAACGGCTCTATATGATGCCGCTTCACAGAAAGTAGCCTTACAGCGTTCACCTGTAAAAGCAGGAGCCGCTACTTTGCTGGAAATAAACCAGTCTTTTCAGATCAGCCAACCCGTGTTATGGTCAGTAGATCATCCCTATCTCTATAAAGCAGTAACAGAAGTATTTGTGAAAGGCAAAAAAGTGGATGCTTATACTACACCGCTCGGTATCCGCTACTTTTATTTTGATGCAGATAAAGGTTTTTTTCTGAATGGACGGCATCTAAAGATACGTGGTGTTTGTGATCATCACGATCTTGGATGTTTAGGCACAGCAATCAATACAAGAGCGTTGGAAAGGCAATTGCAGTTATTGAAAGGGATGGGCTGTAATGCCATACGTACTTCACACAACCCGCCTGCGCCGGAATTGCTCGAGCTGGCAGATAAGATGGGCTTTATTATCATGGATGAAGCTTTTGATATGTGGAAGAAGCCAAAGAACCCATATGATTACCACTTGGATTGGGATGAATGGCATGTAAAAGATTTAACGGATCAACTACTCCGCGACAGGAATCATCCATCTGTATTTATCTGGAGCGCAGGCAATGAAATACCGGAACAATGGGGTGGTGATAAAGATGCCAGCGGCAAGGCAATCCTCCGGGAACTGGCTGGCATTGTTAAATCAATCGACCCCACCAGACCTGTTGTTACAGCTAATAATGAAACTGGTAAAGGGAATGTTTTACTGCAAACAGGTGCAGCAGACCTGGTGGGTTATAACTACCACCACCAAGAATGGGCCGATGTACAGAAACAGTGGGGCAGGAAGCCATTCATTGTTACGGAATCTGTATCGGCGCTTGAAACACGGGGTCATTATGATCTGCTTCTTTCTGATAGTATCCGGCGCTGGCCGGAAAGATGGGACCTCCCCGTTAAGCATGCCAATGCAGACCTTACCTGTTCTGCGTATGATAACGTATCGGCACCATGGGGCGCTACACATGAAGAAACATTAAAAGTGTTTGAGCAATATGATCATATATCGGGTATGTTTATATGGACTGGCTTTGATTATATTGGTGAGCCCACACCTTATCCCTGGCCTGCCCGCAGCTCTTATTTTGGTATTATAGACCTGGCTGGTTTTCCAAAAGATGTATACTATCTCTACCGTTCTGTATGGACCAATGAATCTGTACTACACCTATTGCCGCACTGGAATTGGAAACAGGGTGATACAGTGGATGTATGGGCATATTATAATAATGCAGACCAGGTTGAACTATTTGTAAACGGGAAATCAGCCGGCACAAGAAAAAAGAAAGGAGATGACCTGCATGTTGTATGGCGGGTAAAGTATGAACCGGGTATATTGAAGGCAGTATCAACAAAGAACGGCAAAACGATATTAGTTAAGGAAATAAAAACTGCTGCTGCACCTGCAAAAATTGCGCTGGCAGCAGACCGCAAGATCATTCATGCAGATGGCAGGGACCTGTCTTTTATAACGGTAAAGATTGAAGACAAAGATGGCAATCTTATACCGGATGCAACCAACCTGGTTCATTTTGATGTGCAGGGCAGCGGCACTAATGCAGGTGTGGATAATGGCAGCCAAACGAGTATGGAGTCTTTTAAAGCCAGCCAGCGCCAGGCATTTAATGGCCTCTGCTTATTGGTTGTTCAGGCTAAAAATAAAAAAGGCGTTATCCGTATTAAAGCGACTGCCGATGGACTGGCTCCTGCCGTAATGGCTATTGGGGTGCAGTAAATTTTTACAGGAGTAAACAGAAGAATGAATAATGATAGCATGAAGACGTATTTACTGCGCAATAAAATTTTAAACATCCCTAAGGCAGGCTCAGTTATAATTCCACTATGCCTGCTTTTGACTTATTCGGGCTTATTGTATGCACAACGGGCAACGACTGCTATAAAACTTAACCAATCGGGCTTTTATCCCGGCGCCCCTAAAACTGCTGTGATTACCGGCATTGTTTCTTCTGCCAATTTTTATATTACCACTACGAATCTGAGAGATACTGTTTTTAAAGGTGTTTTAAGTGAGGAAAAAAGGTCAGCCTATTCAGCTACCACGACAAGAATAGCGGACTTTTCAGCGCTCTCGAAAAGGGGCAGTTTTGTTGTTGTTGTTTCTGGCCTTGGGCACTCTTATGTGTTTGAGATTGGCAATGAAGTGCATCACAAAGTGGCCATTGCAACGCTAAAGGGCTATTATTATCAGAGGGCCTCCATGGCTTTGGAAGAAAGATTTGCAGGCAAATGGCATCGCTCTGCAGGTCATCCGGACACTGTTGTTTACATTCATACGTCTGCGGCTAATAGGCAACGGCCCGAGGGAACCATTATCTCCACGCCCGGCGGCTGGTATGATGCCGGAGATTATAACAAATACATCGTTAATTCAGGCATCACCATGGGAACGCTGTTATCTGCTTATGAAGATTTTCCCGATTATTTCAAACAATTATATAGTCATATTCCTGAAAGCGGCAATGCAGTGCCCGATATTTTAAATGAGGTTATCTATAATCTTCGCTGGATGCTGACCATGCAGGACCCTAATGACGGAGGTGTTTATAATAAATGCACAGATGCTGCTTTTGACGGAATGGTGATGCCGGGAATTACAAGAGCACCTCGGTATGTGGTACAAAAAGGAACAGCAGCCACTTTAGACTTTGCAGCTGTAATGGCACAGGCGGCCCGCGTTTTAGGCAAGTACCTGAAACCGTTACCCGGCCTGGCAGACAGTTGTATGAAAGCGTCGGATAAAGCCTGGGAATGGTCATTGTTGCATCCTGCTGTTGAATATGACCAGACTCAAATGAATCGTATCAACAAACCGATTATTTCAACAGGTGGCTACGGAGATAAGAACTTTAACGACGAATGGTTTTGGGCAGCAACAGAACTTTATTTAACTACCAGGGAAAGTCGGTTTTATAAGATAATTAATGAACACCAGCAGGATAGTGTAAGCCTTCCGGGATGGGCTAATGTAGCCATGCTTGGTTATTACTCATTTCTTCGTTTTAACAAGGAACTTCCTGCCTCGACTTCAACTAACATGGCATTAATGAAAAAAAGGGTGACAGATATGGCGGATAAGTATATAGAAAAGGTCGCTGTTAATGCTTTCCGGACGGTTATGGGACAATCAGTCCGTGACTTTGTCTGGGGTAGCAATGCAGTTGCGGCTAACCAGGGAATTTTACTCATCAAAGCGTACTTACTCACCGGCAATAAAAAATATGTAGATTATGCATTGACGAACCTTGATTATTTACTCGGCCGAAATGCAACCGGATATTCTTTTGTTACCGGTATCGGTAGCAGGCCACCTATGTTTCCGCACCATCGCCAGTCAACCGCTGATGGTATTACCGATCCTGTTCCGGGTCTATTAGTAGGTGGCCCAAACGCGGGTATGCAGGATAAATGCAGGTATGAATTTACTGAAGCGGAGACTGCTTATTCAGATAATGACTGTGCCTATGCCTCTAATGAGATTGCCATCAACTGGAATGCGCCAATCGTCTATCTTGCAAATGCAATAGAAGTATTAAAGAAAATAGTTGGATACACAAGAGAATGATAATAGTATTTGATACCACTAAATAATTTATCAATGAGAAATATTGTATGCTTTTTGCTTGCAACAATTTGCGGTTGTCAGCTATCTGCGCAGGAAACCATCCTGCAATATTTATCAGGTACCGATAAAGATCATAGGGTCAAGTGGGATTTTATGTGCAACAGGGGACGAAACAGTGGCAAATGGTCAACTATTCCTGTACCTTCTAATTGGGAACTGGAGGGCTTTGGTACGTTTAATTATTTCCAGGACACGCAAAATCCTGATGAGCAGGGATGCTATAAATTTAATTTCAAAATAGCGCCGCAATACAGAGGCAAAAAGATTTTTATTGTTTTTGATGCTGCCATGACAGATACGGAAGTTAAGATCAATGGTAAATCTGCAGGGCCCGTTCACCAGGGCGGGTTTTATCAATTCAAATATGATATTACAGACTTGGTACAATTCAATAAAGCGAACTTACTGGAAGTAGCCGTTAGCAAACAATCATCCAATCATTCTGTCAACCGTGCAGAACGAAAAGCTGATTTTTGGTTATTCGGTGGCATATTTCGTCCGGTATACCTGGAAATAGTTCCTGCACGTTTTATACAAAGAGTGGCGATAGATGCAAAGGCTAATGGCAATTTTGATATGCAGGTGTTTAGCAATACTACAATCAGGCAAATAACAGAAGCTCAGGTATACCAGCTCAATGGTAAACCAATCGGTAAACCCTTCCGGTTAACACCCGGAGATAGTTTATTGCATCATCACTTCAACAATATCCGTCTATGGAATCCGGAGCAACCAAATCTTTACTATGTAACCGTACGCATCAAAGAAGACGACAAAATCATTCATACCATTAAGCAACGTTTTGGTTTTCGTACAGCCGAACTGCGGAAGGAGGATGGCTTTTATGTAAATGGCAAAAAAGTTATTTTTAAAGGAGTATGCCGCCACAGTGAATGGCCTGAATCTGGACGAACACTGAGCCGTGAAATTCATCTGATGGATATTAAAGCCATGAAAAATATGAACATGAATGCAGTTCGCATGAGCCATTATCCGCCGGACAAAGAATTTTTAGACCTGTGCGATAGCCTCGGCTTATTTGTACTGGATGAACTTACCGGTTGGCAGGCAGCTTATGATACGATAGTAGGAAGAAAACTGGTGAAAGAATTAGTGATTCGTGATGTGAACCACCCGTCCATTGTATTATGGGATAATGGGAATGAAGGGGGTTGGAACCGGGCGCTGGATAATGATTATGCCTTGTACGATCCGCAAAAAAGACATGTTATTCACCCCTGGGAAAGATTCAACGGAACCAATACCAAACATTACCCCGATTTTAAGTATCTACGAAATGAGATAATCAATGCAAAAGAAGTATTCTTTCCTACAGAGTTTATGCATGGTCTGTTTGATGGTGGTCATGGGGCAGGACTGGAAGATTTTTGGAATGAGATGATGAAACACCCGCATACGGCAGGCGGTTTTTTATGGTCGTTTCATGATGAAGGGGTAGTGCGAGGCGATAAACACGATAGTATAGATGTGGCAGGCAATGCTGCACCGGATGGTATTGTGGGTCCGCACCGTGAAAAGGAAGGAAGTTATTATACCATTAAAGAACTTTGGAGCCCTGTTTATATTAACACAAAACCACTTTCCAGGGAATTTGATGGGAGGATTGAAGTGGAGAACCGGTATCTGTATACAAACCTTAATCAATGCAAATTTGAATGGAAACTGCTTGCATTCCCAAAAGCAGGTGAAAGAACTACCAGCCCCAAACTGATACAAAAAGGCATCGTCATACCCCCCTCATTAGCGCCTGGCAACAAAGGCCTGTTGCATCTTCCGTTAAAGATTAATAGCCAGGCAGATGTGCTTTACCTGATGGTGTATGGCACCAAAGGAGATACCATCTGTACCTGGAGCTGGGCACTGAAACAACCTGAAGAACTGGCAAAAGCAGCAGTAACTGTTGCAAAAGCCGGAATGATTACCACTAAAGAAGATGAACAATCTTTAGTAGTAACCTGCGATGGTATCGCCTGGCATTTTGATAAAAGAACGGGTTTGTTGCAGGAAGTGTTTAATGGTAAAAAAGAAATTTCTTTTGGTGCAGGCCCTTCATTGGCCGGAAGCCGGCAAATACTGCATGCATTTACACATGTAAGGCAGGGAGATGAATACATTATAATACCCTCTTATAAAGGCGACAGCTTACGAGTAAAATGGACATTTCAAACTGGTAAACTTCCCAAGCTTGAATATAGTTATACTGCAAAGGATACAGCTGATTTTATGGGCATCAGTTTTAACTATCCTGAGGACAGGATCACGGGGATGAAATGGATGGGAAGAGGACCTTACCGTGTCTGGAAGAACAGGCTAAAAGGACAGCAGTTGGGTGTTTGGGAAAAGGCATACGACAATACCATTACAGGGGAGAACTGGAACTACCCGGAATTTAAGGGATGGCATTCGGAATTGTACTGGGTGATGTTGCAGAACAAGGAAGCTGATTTTACAGTGTACACAGATCGGCCAGGTATTTTTCTTCAAATGCTAAAGCCGGAAAAACCTAAAGCTGCGGGTAACAATAATACTAGCCCCCCTTTTCCAGAAGCTAATATTGGGTTTATGCATGCGATTTCAGCTATAGGTACCAAGTTTCAGGGTGCGGAATTAATGGGGCCACAAAGTGAGAAAAACCTGAAATGGAACAGTGCACAGTTGACAGGCGCTTTATATTTTGATTTCAGATAATAAAACATCTACATGGCATTAACGGCAAGGGCTGTTGATTATGCTGTTTCGCAAATGAAAAAGGGAGAAATATAGTTGCTTATTTTATAAATATTTAAATAAATAGAAATGACTACAAGACGTTCGTTTATCAAGTCTTCAAGCTTTGCTTCTGCCGGTTTTTTATTAGTGCCATCTATCTTAAAAGGTAGTCACTCTTATATTGGGCTGCAGTTATATACGGTAAGAGAAGCAATGCAGCAGGATCCTTCGGGTACCCTGGCGAAGGTGGCACAAATTGGCTATAATGCTGTGGAGGTTGCTACCTACACAGGTACACAGAAATTTTATGGTATGGACGCCAAAACCTTTGCCGATTTATTAAAGCAGAATAACCTGATCATTCCCAGCGCTCATTACCGGCTAGGACTGGAAAAATCAAACGGTATGGATGTAAAGGGGACACTACTGCATGATTGGGATAAAGCCGTAGAGGATGCGGCTGCTGTAGGCATTAAACACATGGTATGTGCTTACTTATCTGTGGAAGAACGGGGAGGAATTGATCATTACAAACAATTGGCAGACCAGTTTAATAAAGCTGCAGAAACCTGTAAAAAAGCCGGCATCCAGTTTTGTTATCATAATCATGATTTCGAATTTGCAGAACAGGAAGGACAGTTGCCTTACAATATATTAATTAACAATACAGATAAAGATCTTGTAAAAATGGAACTGGATCTTTATTGGGTATACAAGGCTAAACTTGATCCTGTTGATCTGTTTAATCAACATCCCGGAAGGTTCCCGCTATGGCATGTAAAAGATATGGACCGGGCACCAGAACATACTTTCGCTGAAGTTGGAAGCGGTATTATTGATTTTAAAAAAATATTTTTGGCCTCTAAAAAGGCAGGATTGAAATACTTTTTTGTGGAGCAGGACAAATGTCCAGGATCTCCATTTGACAGTATCGCCAAAAGCTATGCATATATCAAAAAAAATCTTGTTTAGCGAATAGAAAATAAACGAGATAAATTTACACTGAGTTGTTCAACCGAATTATAGTTTTACTTTTCTGAAATAATTGAAAGAATCATACATTTAAAATACATTAAAATGATACCGGTAAAAGCTTATGCAGCACAAAATCCTACGTCACAGTTAGGGCCCTTTAGTTTTGAAAGAAGAGATTTGAGGGAACATGATGTATTAATTGAAATTTTATTTTCAGGTGTATGCCATTCGGATGTACACCAGGTAAGAGATGAATGGGGTGGTTCTATTTATCCAATGGTTCCGGGACATGAAATTGTGGGTAAAGTAACCAGAGTTGGGAGCCAGGTAAAGAAGTTTGCCATTGGCGATACTGCCGGTGTAGGAGTAATGGTTGACAGTTGCCGGGAATGTAAGCCTTGTGAAAATTATATGGAGCAGTATTGTGCAGAAGGAATGACAGGAACTTACAATGGTTATGAAAGAGATAAGGTAACTGTTGCACAGGGAGGTTACAGTACACAAATTGTTTGCGACGAAAGATGGGTTTATCATATCTCTGACAAACTGGATCTGGCAGGCGTAGCACCTCTGTTATGCGCCGGTATCACTACGTATTCTCCGTTAAAATATGCCAATGTAAAACCCGGAGATAAAGTAGCCGTGGCAGGGTTGGGTGGTTTGGGGCATATGGCTGTGAAATTTGCTGTGGCCATGGGTGCAGAAGTAACTATGCTCAGTACTTCTCCTTCAAAAAGAAATGATGCGAAGGAACTGGGTGCTCATCATTTTGTATTGAGTACCGACGAGTCCGCAATGAAAAAACTTGAAAGTCATTTTGATGTGGTGCTGGATGCAGTAAGCGGTGATCATGATTATGAAATTTATTTAAAGCTACTGGACGTGAATGGTAAATTGCTGGTGGTGGGCCTGCCAAAGGATGAACCCAAAGTGAACCCGTTTGAATTAATTAAAAACCGCCGTAGCATAATTGGATCTATGATTGGAGGCACAAAGGAAACGCAGGAAATGCTTGATTTTTGCGCTGAAAAAAATATTGTAGCCAATGTAGAAATAATACCCATGCAATATATTAATGAGGCTTATGAGCGCATGCTGAAAAACGACGTTAAGTACCGCTTTGTGATTGATATGGATAGTTTAAAAAATAAATAATATTGAGATATTTTATTGTTGTCATTTCGCTGGTAATTGTGGTATTGCCCTCTGTTGCGCAGAAAAAGAATGATTCTTACCGATTGTATATCCGTGAAGCGAGTTCCCCCATTAAGGTAGATGGTATAATGGATGAGCCGGCCTGGCTGCAGGCCCAGCCAGCCACGCGTTTTTATATGGTATTACCCATGGATACCAGTTATGCGCGGGTAACAACAGAAGTACGTATGACCTACGACAGCCGCAATCTGTACATCATAGCCATTTGTAATAAAGCATTACCGGGCCCGAATATGGTAGAATCGCTCCGGCGGGATTTTAATTTTGTGAAGAATGACAATTTTATCTTTTTCATAGATCCCTTTGATGATCAAACAAACGGATTCAGTTTTGGCGCAAATGCCGCTGGGGCGCAATGGGATGGTTCCATGTATGAAGGGGGTAAGGTAGACCTGAACTGGGATAATAAATGGGTATCCGCTGTAAAGGATTATAATGACAAATGGATCTTTGAAGCCGCCATTCCTTTTACTTCAATGCGGTATAAAAAGGGAATAACAGAATGGGGCATTAATTTCAGCCGCAACGACCTGAAGGCAACGGAAAAATCGAGCTGGACACCTATTCCGCGGCAATTTCCCACTGCTTCCTTAGCGTATACAGGTGTGCTTGTCTGGGATAAACCCCCACCCGCACCAGGAGTTAATGTGTCTGTCATTCCTTATGTATTGAGTAGTGCATCTAAAGATTATACAGCACAAAGTAAGACTGCATTTAAGCAGGAAATGGGTGTGGATGCAAAAATTGGTGTTACGTCTTCCATGAATCTTGATCTTACCATTCATCCCAATTTTTCGCAGGTGGAAGTAGACAAGCAGGTAACCAATCTTAGCCGGTTTGAATTATTCTTCCCGGAAAAAAGACAATTCTTCTTAGAGAACAATGACCTGTTTGCCAATTTCGGCTATGCAAATATCCGTCCTTTTTTCTCCCGGCGGATTGGCCTGGGTGTGCCCATTAATTTCGGTGCACGCCTGAGTGGCAAGCTCGACAGGAACTGGCGCATTGGTATGATGGATGTTCAGACAGGAGGAGTGCTGGAAAAAGGATTGCCGGCACAGAATTTTGCAGTAGTGTCACTACAACGGAAAGTATTTAAAAGATCCAATATCGGGCTGATCTATGTAGACAAGACCTCTATAGACTATCATCCCGGCAATGATTCGGGCAAAACCATTTATTCGCAATACAACCGGAATATAGGGTTGGAATACAACCTGGCTTCGTCAAGTAACCTGTGGACGGGCAAAGCTTTCGTTATGCGGTCGTTCAGTTCCGGTATACAGGGAAGTAGTATGGTTCATGCAGCTCATCTGTTATACAATGGCCGCAAATGGAATATACTCTGGCAACATGAATATGTAGGCAATGGTGTTAATGCAGAAGTGGGTTATGTGCCGAGGAGGGGATATATAAAAGTCAACCCGCAGGTAACCAGGTATTTCTTCCCGCGCAGCGGCAATATACTGAGTCATGGTCCGCAGGTCAGTACTACCTACTATTTTAATGAGCAGTTTCACCAGACAGATAATGAGAGTATGCTGTCTTACCAGCTTACTTTTCGCAACCGCATTGTTTTAACAGGATCGGTTACACATGATTACGTTGAATTATTAAAGCCATTCGACCCCACCAATACGGGCAAAGATTCACTTGCCAAAGGCACAAGACATACCTGGAACACGGCGGGACTTGACCTGGTATCCCAGCCCCAGCAATTATTTACGTACTCAGTATCCTTACGATACGGTGGCTATTTTGCCGATGGCAAACGGTTTACCATGAATACTGAAATAGGTTACCGCTTTCAGCCTTATGTAAGCCTCGCCCTCAGCACCAGCTATGACGACCTTCATTTACCACAACCATGGGGGCATGCCGTTTTTTTCCTTGCCGGACCAAAAGTGGATATTACCATGACGAATAAATTATTTTTTACCGCATACTTGCAGTACAACGAGCAGCAAAAGAATATCAACTTTAATACAAGGTTCCAATGGCGCTATCAACCTGCTTCGGACCTTTTTATTGTTTATACAGACAATTATTACCCGACGCCTTTTCTTGTAAAGAACAGGGCGCTGGTACTGAAGCTAAACTATTGGTGGAACTTAGTCAGGACAAAGAGAATGAACGTTGGCTCATAAATGAACAATTGTATCTTGTCTTTTTAAATTTCAAATGGAGATACTTTCTTTTTATTCTTTTGCTGAATGGCTCCTGATCCTGCTGGCTTCTTTTATCATAGGGCTCAGCAAAGCCGGCCTGAAAGGAGCGGATATGCTGAGCGTTACATTAATGGCATTTGTTTTTGGGAGTAAGTCATCTACAGGAATTGCTTTACCGCTTCTTTGCCTGGCAGATATTGCGGCCGTAGCGTATTATAACCGCCACGCACAGTGGAAACACTTTTGGAAGCTTGTTCCCTGGATGATGGCGGGGATTCTGATGGGTGTATACCTGGGAAAGGAAATGGATGAACCCCTTTTTCGTAAAGTAATGGCAGTGATCATTTTGGTAACCATTGTGATCGTTGTGCTGATGGAATACCGTAAATCAACACAGGTACCGCAACATCCGCTGTTTGCTGTAAGCACAGGCCTCGCTGCCGGATTCACTACGATGTTAGGAAACCTGGCCGGTGCATTTGCCAATCTTTATTTCCTGGCAATGCGGATGCCGAAAAACAATTTTATTAGTACGGCAGCCTGGATTTTCCTGTTCATGAATCTTTTCAAATTGCCATTCCAGGTCTTCTTCTGGCATAATATTAACATGCAGAGTTTACAAACTGACCTGGTGCTTATTCCGGTACTGGCCTTAGGCTTTTGGTCGGGCTTGTGTATCGTTGACAGGATACAGGATGAACACTACCGGAAACTGGTGATACTTTTAACCCTGATAGGTTCTATTGTAATGTTAGTCAAACGATAGCTTTGACAAAATAAAACGTATGAATTTTTTATTGTCAGAGGTAACATTTTGTAGGATCCTTACTCCCCCTGCGTGAGTATTATATTTCTAAAAGCTACCGGACCATGATCTCCCTGCAGGTAGATGGGCCCGGGTTCTCCTTCTTTGCTATCCAGTGCACCGCCTGTAATACCAGGTATCTCCTGGTTACAGATGATGGTCTTTCCATTGGCAATCACCGTAACCATTCTGCCAACCAAAGTAATATCGAAGCTTTGCCATTGCTCCGGTCCGATAGCTGCCATTTCATTGGGCACAAGGAATCCGTAAATACCACCAAAAAGATGGCTGTTCGGATGGTCGGCAGAAGCGTTGTCGAGGATCTGTGTTTCGTAGCGGCCTCTTAAATAAACACCACTGTTGCTAGCCTTCTTGTATTTGAACTCGATGTGCAATTTAAAATCACGGAACTTTTCTTTGGTAATGATGTTGGAACCGGAATGCGGACTGATCAATTCCCCGTTCTCAACGATCCATTGATTCTTCTCTCCATCCACTGTCCATCCTGTGAGGTCTTTACCGTTGAACAGGCGGATGGGCTTCCCCCAATGTACTTTTTTCTTCTCTGTGAGCAAGGGGGCTTGTACACCCGTAAAAGGAAGGTCCTTTCCCATGCTGGAATGGATCACTCCTTTGATTCCTTCAGCAGTACGCTCCCCTTCCAGCACCATATCTTTCTCTGACGACTCCCATTGCGGCGGGATGGCAAAGGAGAACCTGTTATCATTCAATAATACCTTGGCTACCGGTCTCGCACTTCCACCGGAAGCCACGAAGCGACCCACAAGGGTTTTAATGCCGGAAATCTCGATCTCCAGCCACGAAGCCCTTTCTTTTCCATTTTCCAATACGGTAAGGTCCCATCTTCCTACCAGGTCACCGCCGGCAATACTATTGGTTTTGGTTGGGGTAACCTGCGAACGAATGGATTGGGGTACCATTGCGGCCCATCCCATCAATGCAATTACTATACTTTTCCTGATGTACATGATTTGAATATTTTAAATGAAAGAGTTGTAACTATCCTACTGTTTTCATATTGACTGGGTCCCATTGGATGGGCTTATGACTATAGTAACTGTCGTTACAGAGCAGCGCCGGTGCAGCGGCCCGGTAACCAAACACAGCATCTTCCACAACAGTACTGTTATTACGGATTGCCGTGAAGAAATTATGGAAGTGATCGTAATGTGCCCCTTTATATCCTTCTTCCGCATGGAAAACGAACGATTCAGGAGACAACATTTTTTTCCTGGTTTCCTGGCTTTTGCCAGCTTTTGCCAGTTGCGCTTCCATGAAAGGATCATGAGAATCGAAAGACTTATTTCTTCTTAAAGTAACGCGATCCCATTCCACATCCATGGCTCCCTCACTGCCTATCAAACGCAGGTAGGTGGTGCCGCTTGTACCATCTACAAAATTGCAGCGCAGCGAAAGGTTGAAACCCGGATGCGCCGGCCTCTCAGGATAATCGAAAGTGCCGAGCAATACATCGGGTACTTCACGTTCATCATTCCAGTACCGCAATCCGCCGGTAGCATAGATATGATCGGGTCCGACAGAGTTGGTAATAAAGTGCAGGCTCGAGAACAGGTGCACAAACAGGTCGCCGGCCATGGCGGTACCATAATCGCGGTAGTTTCTCCAACGGAAAAAGCGCATTTTGTCGAAAGTACGGTGGGTAGTATTGCTGATGAAAGTTTCCCAATCCACTGTTTTTTCAGATGCATCATCGGGGATGGGATATTGCCATACTTCCACCGGGGCGCGGCGTGCCCAGAAACCTTCTGCGTAGTTCAGCTTGCCTATGGCGCCATCTTTCAACAACTCACGCGCTTTCTCATTACCCAGTGAGGCCAGTCCCTGGCTGCCCACCTGGAAGACCTTACCGTATTGCTGCTGGGCGGCAATCACGGCAGGTCCTTCGTCCACACCATGTACCATGGGTTTCTCGCAATACACATGCTTGCCGGCGGCCATAGCATCTATCGATATTTGTTTGTGCCAGTGATCAGGCGTACCGATGATCACCGCATCTACATCAGACCTGTTCAGGATATCCTTATAGTGTTTGGTGATGAAGAGATCTTTACCCCATTTGTTCTTTGCATAGTTCAACCGGCCATCATACAGATCGCAAACAGCCACCAATTTCACACCGGGCACTTGCAAAGCGGTATTGGCATCTGCTGTACCCATGCCTCCTGCGCCGATCAATGCCAGGTTGATCTTGTCATTGGCTGCATAGGTCTTATCTTCTCCAAGGATCTCCCGCCTGATGCGCTCTACATGGGCTGCAGAAGCCTGTTCTGCCAGCACCCCTCCGGCCAACACACCACCGGTGGCCATGGATAAATTTTTTAGGAACCCGCGACGATCATAATCTCTTTTCATATGGTATTTTTTGATTAGCAACCTGTTCTCTAAACGGCTCACCTGGCATCATGTCTTCTTCTTTGCCTCAAGAGCAATGGGAACAGTGTTCATGAGTTCGAGCGATTTAACCATTTTCTTTGTAGTGCTCTTATACTTTTTAAAATGAGGAGTATCGAGGTGGGCTTTGTAAGCATCCTCATTGGCATATATCTCAAAAACTGTGATGCTGACAGGATGATCTTTATCAGCTACGGCATATAAGGTAAGTACTCCTTGCTCTACACGTACAGCAGTTTCAATCTCCTCTTTCAGTGCAGATCTATAGCTTTCCAGTTGTGCCGGATCAATTTGGAGTTTTGCAATTCGTACGACTAATTTTTTATCCTGGGCAAATGTGCTGTTGCAAAAAACAGATGTCAGCATACCTATAGTAAGGATTTGAAGTAACAAACGGCGGTTCCTCATTATTGTTTTATATAGATTTTATTTATTGCCTGTAGTATCGACATTATACCCTTTTAGGTAAAAAAGTGAAATGTTTGATGATTATACCACTAAAGATATAAAATAGACTTGAATTCGGAATCGCCTTTTTTATTTTCCTAATCGCTTATTTTAGTCGGACAAAAGTGTTAATTAATTAACTTTCAGAAAGTATTTGCAAAAAAACAGTTACATCTTTTTGCCCGCATGATTGTACTATTTCTATTAAAAATAATACTCAGTAAACATGAAAAATTCACGTCGCTCATTTATTCGCAATGGAATTGGCAGTGCAGTTGCAACTGCGGTTTTGCCCGCTGTCCGTATCAGCAACACAACAGATACGCTACAGCCAAAACAACGCATAAAACTCAGCATTTCTTCCTATTCATACTGGCACCTTAAGGGGCCAAAATACCCCATTGAAAATGTCATTGATGAAGCGGCAAAACTTGGCGTGGAAGGCATAGATATTTTGCATAGGCAAATGGAGCGGGTGGACAATAAATATATCAATGAATTGAAACGACGGGCATACGTAAATGGCATTGCATTCACCTGTCTTTCTATTCACCAGGGATTTGTAACACCGGATAAAACGGAATGGCAAAAAAATGTTGATAAAACGAAAGAATGCATTGAACTCGCTGCGAAAATGGGCATACCCTGCTTAAGACTGAACTCCGGTAGGTGGGGTACTACTGCAACATTTGATGAACTGATGAAAAACCGCGGCAAAGAACCCATCCTTTCCGGGTACACAGAAGATGACGGGTTTAAATGGTGTATTGATGCCATACAACAATGCCTTCCCACCGCCGAAGAACATGGCGTTGTGCTGGCCCTGGAGAACCACTGGGGTCTATGCTCCACTTCCGAAGGCATGCTGCGCATCAAAAAAGCCATTGATTCACCTTGGCTGGGCTTTTTGATGGATACCGGTAATTTTTTAGAAAATCCTTATTCCAAATTAGAAGCGATTGCGCCCCAAACAGTTTTTGTACAAGCCAAAACTTATTATGGCGGAGGTGAATGGTATTCGCTCGACCTCGATTACAACCGCATTATTCACATACTTAACAACGTAAACTACCACGGTTATATTTCGCTTGAATATGAAGGAAAAGAAGATGCCGCAACCGCCGTACCCAAAAGTATTGCGATGCTGAGAAAAGCGATGAATGGATGAACTCAAATGGAACTGATAAAGTTTGGGCGCTGCACAGGTGCATGCTTCCAGCAGGATCTGTCAGCCTGTTCCCATGCCAGCCGATATTGTGTCAACTATTTCAGCACACCTCACCACTGCGCATGATGCTTTGGCCACTTTGTTGCCTTGCATGCCCAACCTGCAACTGGGTGCTTTTGCAACAGTGCCGCTCGGATCCATGATCTCTGCGGAACCGCATACATTCATTGTGGGCATTATTACCGAAACCTTATGGGCAGTTACCCTGACCGACTGCTGCTGTACCTGTACCGGTGGAGCAGCAGCTAATCCCGGCAGCACCTGTGACCAAGAATGTCATAAGTGGTGCCGTGAGCACGGCAAATCGGGAGGGAAATTCAATGGGATTTGTCTGTTAGGTGTGATGAGTGGCGGCACAAAGCCGGACTGTGAATGTTGGTGAAGACTATGATGCTGGCAGGATTGGCTTTATCGGCCACGGCATATTTTGATAGATGCCAGTGAATAATATAACCTACCAGGCCGACCAGTTCAGTACAACCACCTGGTGTGCCAACTTGTTATACTGGCCAGTTCAGCATACTATGCTGGCCACTTCAGTACAACCACTTGGTACACTTGTAGCCTTCCGTGTTAAGAAAACGCGAGCTGGCGGTTTGTGTATCGAAATGTAAACTTACGCATGGTAAGTCTGTACTATGACTCCCTTCGGAAAAACCTTTACCTCGTCCAACTTCAGGTAAAGCGGTATTTTTAGACCGGTAAAGATTGGCAACCCCGAACCCAATGCGACGGGATGAATGGCCAGGTGGTACTCATCGATGAGACCTGTTGCAATGAGATTCTGCATAAATCCCGCGCCGCCAATTGCTACGATCGGTTTCCCTGACTCGGCTTTAAGCTCCCTGATCCCTTCGGCAAGATCGCCATCGAAAACCCGCGCCTCGGCCCAGGAAGCCACGGCAGGCGACTGTTCCGCAGTTATCGTATGCCCAGGATCGATGCCTTTAAATCCTTTTTTTGTAAAGAGGGCCTTGGGAATCTCGTTCATCGGCGCGGCAAACGGCCCGGTCGCAGTCGGCCAGTAAGGGGCCATAGTCTCAAACGACTTCCTGCCCATGATAATTAACCCAGCCTGCCGGATTTTCTCGACACTCCAGGCCGATGACTCCTCGTCCCCGGTTTTGAAGACCCAATCTTTCCCGTCATTGGCATCGCTTACAAAACCATCGACCGAAATCGACATCTTCATTATTAATTTTCGCATAGCTAAATGATTTGTTTCACAAATGTACCGAGCCTTTTCTCAAGCTACGGGGGGCAAAAAGACAATCTAAAGGGGCGATTGCGACTTCAGATTGTCTTTGTTGAAAGTTTTTATTAATAGTCCTCCTATACGGAGTGTAGCCTTCCGTGTGCCGGCAAAAGATACCCCAATGTACCTCCGGACTGTTTTTCCTGCCAGGGATTTGATGGGCAATATGTTTGGGTTATTCCTTCTAAGAAACTGGTAGTGGTAAGGCTTGCTTTTGAAAAAGGGTCTTATTTAGACCCTGACACCTTTTTATCAAAGATTATTAAAGCTCTGCCAGGGTAACTATAACTCTTACAAAACTGATGTAGGTTGTTTGGTTAAGCATTATACCCTCTGTGCAATATTTGATATTTAATAGAAAAAATACTTAATTCCGAGCATTATTACTACAGTAATTAAACCACAAGGTAAAATTGCAACTCTTAAGATAGTTGCTATGCTAAGGAGCCGTTGTGAACGCCTTCCGCTCTTTAACTCTCTGCTATAATATCTTATCACTGATAGTATCACAATAAATGATACAACGATGAAGATTAAGCCTGAAATGGCCCAAAAAGATGCTGGCATAAAGTGAAACTATACAGTACAAAGTACAAAAATTTTAGCAGAGCAACTTTAAAGTCTCATTTAAGACGACAGATGAGTTTTGGGAAAGGAAAAAATGTCATCACAACTTGTGATGACAGCCGGGAAAAAGCTTGGGTTCGATCCCGTTTTGGCCAATTATAAGAAAATATACTCAGCCAAAACTTACAAAAAATGGCGATATTTTGCTGAGTATAAAAAAACAAACTCAGCCAAAACTGGCTTTTTCGAGGCGTGGCTAAAACCATTATTATGGAAAAACTTGTCGGACGATCCACTGAAAAGAAGATTCTTGAAGATACTTTGGCATCGACCAGCGCAGAGCTCATTGCCATTTATGGCCACCGCCGGGTAGGAGTTTCAGAAAACCGTTTGCAAATTGTATG
>JBHAFM010000160.1:0-18980 GCA_041856175.1 Sediminibacterium sp. | reverse complement strand
CAACAGCATGGGCACCAAAGTAACCATCGTTGAATTCCTGCCCCGCATTGTTCCTGTTGAAGACGAAGAGATTTCGAAAGAACTGGAAAAACAATACAAGAAACAAGGCATTGAGATCATGACCAATGCTTCTGTTGAATCTGTAGATACCAAGGGCACTGGTGTAAAAGCCTTGGTGAAAAAACAGGATGGCAGCACCATTACCCTGGAAGCTGATATCGTGCTGAGCGCGGTTGGCGTGACAGCTAATATTGAAAACATCGGCCTGGAAGAGAATGCCATCAAGACTGATAAAGGCAGAGTGGTAGTAGACCAATACCAGCAAACTTCTGTTCCGGGTATTTACGCTATTGGCGACTGCTCACCCGGCCAGGCACTGGCACACGTTGCTTCTAAAGAAGGCATTAATGCCGCTGAGCATATGGCTTACTTAGAGAAAAAGCACCACCACCTGCCGGAACCATTGGATTATAACAATATCCCGGGCTGTACTTATTGTACACCTGAAGTGGCAAGTGTAGGTTATACCGAGAAAGCCGCCAAAGATGCCGGTTATGAAGTGAAAGTGGGTAAGTTCCCTTTTATAGCAAGTGGTAAAGCCAGCGCAGCAGGCGCTACAGAAGGTTTTGTAAAAGTTATTTACGACGCCAAATATGGTGAGTTCCTGGGTTGTCACATGATCGGCAGCAACGTTACCGATATCATTGCAGAAGCAGTGGTAGCCCGTAAATTGGAAACCACAGCACACGAGATACTCAATGCAGTTCACCCGCACCCGACAATGAGTGAAGGTCTGAAAGAAGCAACAGCTGTAGCTTATGGTGAAGCGATAGATATTTAGTTATAATGGCTGATTTGAAGATGTCTGATGGCTGATTGGGAAATACTTACAATCAGTTATCAGGCATCTTTATTGAAAGCACCCCTTGAATATGAAATACGAGAAAGAGATCAACAGGCGCAAGACATTTGCTATCATTTCACACCCGGATGCGGGTAAGACAACACTGACAGAAAAATTACTGCTGTTTGGCGGCGCTATCCAGACTGCCGGCGCCGTTAAAAGTAATAAGATCAAGAAACACGCGACCAGTGACTTTATGGAGATCGAACGCCAGAGAGGTATCTCAGTAGCTACTTCGGTGATGACGTTCGAATACAATAATACACTGATCAACCTGTTGGATACACCGGGTCACAAAGACTTTGCAGAAGATACTTACCGGACGCTCACCGCTGTTGACAGTGTAATATTGGTGGTGGATAGTGTAAACGGGGTAGAGGAACAAACACGCCGCTTAATGGAAGTATGCCGCATGCGAGATACGCCCGTGATCGTATTCATTAATAAAATGGACCGCGATGGAAAGAACCGCTTTGACCTGCTGGAAGAAATCGAAAGCGAATTGAAGATTTCACTGCACCCGATGACATGGCCCATCAACAGCGGTAAAGAATTCAAAGGGGTATATAACCTGCATGATAAAAACCTGCGTTTGTTTGCTGCTAGCACCAAAGCTGAGGAAGAAGATACAATCGGGATCAGCGATTTGTCTGATCACCTGCTGGATACCAAAGTGGGCGACAGGGATGCGGCCCAATTGAGGGAAGATGTGGAACTGATCGATGGTGTCTATGGCGAATTACCTGTGAATGATTATTTGCAGGGAAAAGTAGCGCCCGTATTCTTCGGTAGCGCCGTCAATAATTTTGGGGTAAAAGAAATGCTGAACACTTTTATCCGCATTGCACCTGTTCCTCGTGACAGGGAAACATCTGTCCGTACAGTAGCAGTGGGCGAAGACAGGTTCAGCGGCTTTATCTTTAAGATACATGCCAACCTCGATCCCAAGCACCGCGACCGTATCGCATTCATGCGCGTATGCAGCGGCAGGTTTGAGCGTAATAAATATTACCACCATGTTCGTTTAGACAAGGACATGCGTTTCAGCAATCCTTATAGTTTTATGGCACGCAGTAAAGATATTATTGAGGATGCTTATGCAGGTGATGTGGTAGGTTTGTTTGATACAGGCAATTTTAAGATAGGCGATACATTGACGGAAGGAGAAAATTATTATTTTACAGGCATCCCCACTTTCTCCCCGGAAATATTTAAAGAGCTGGTGAATAAAGATCCCATGAAGACCAAGCAATTGGAGAAGGGGATCAGCCAGCTGACAGATGAGGGCGTTGCCCAGTTGTTTACCCAGTTTGGCGGTAATAAAAAGATCATCGGTTGCGTGGGTGAACTGCAGTTCGAAGTAATACAATACCGGTTACTGCAGGAATACGGCGCCGCCTGTGAATTCAGGTCCCTGCCTTTTTACAAAGCCTGTTGGTTAACCTGTGAAGATCAGAAAAAATTAGACGATTTCCTGCGTTTCAAACAGCAGAACTCAGCAGAAGATAAAGACGGACACCCGGTTTACCTGGCACAGAGCGAATGGTTTTTAAATACAGAGATCACCAATAACCCGGACATCCGGTTTCATTTTTCCAGCGAGATCCATAAATAAAACAAACATCAACACATCCCCAAAAATCCCATGACAACACAATCTTTTGATTTGATCATCATCGGCGCAGGGCCTATCGGGCTTGCGTGCGGACTGGAAGCAAAAGCTAAGGGGTTGCGTTATGTGATTTTGGAAAAAGGATGTCTGGTCAATTCCTTATACCACTACCCGGTGAACATGACTTTCTTTTCAACTTCAGAAAGATTAGAGATCGGTGGTATCCCATTTGTAAGCAATAATGCAAAGCCAACCAGGAATGAATCATTGGAATATTACAGGCGGGTGGCTGTCTCTGCCGGCTTAACCATTCACCTGTTTGAAAAAGTAGAAAGCATCAGTCGTGAAGGAAAACAGTTTCACATCACCACTTCTAAAAAGGAAACCTACCATACCGCTAAAGTTGTTATTGCTACCGGCTTTTATGATATCCCTTTCCTGCTCAATGTAAAAGGAGAAGAGCTGCCTAAAGTAACACATTACTATAATGATCCGCATTTTTATGCTTTTCAAAAAGTATTGGTGGTTGGCGCCAACAACTCCGCCGTAGATGCAGCATTGGAAACCTGGCGTAAAGGAGCGGAAGTAACAATGGTGGTAAGACAGGAAGAGATTGGCACACGGGTAAAATACTGGGTGCGCCCTGACATTGTAAACCGTATCAAAGAGGGTTCTGTCAAAGCCTATTTCAATTCACATATTGCAGAGATACGTGAACTGGAAGTAGACATACAGACACCAGAAGGGTTGGTAACAATAGCCAACGATAGAGTGATTGCTGCAACCGGTTACCAGCCCAATCTTGCCTTCCTTGAAAAAACAGGCATCGGTTTATCAGCCGATGAGATCCGAAAGCCCAGCTATGATCCTGAAACGCATGAAACCAATATTGCCGGTATTTATCTTGCCGGGGTAATTTGTGGCGGCATGGATACGCATAGCCTGTTTATTGAGAATTCAAGGGAACACGCCACAAAGATCATGAACCATATTGTTACTACCTTATCTGTATAAACGATGGTCTTATTTGAAACGGAACGGTTAAGGGTACGCAGGTTTACAGTACATGATGCCGATGTTTTCTTTCGCTTCAACAGCCACCCGGATGTGATGCGCTATATCAGGCCGGTCAAGACAAGGGAAGAATGCGATGCTTTCCTGCTGGAGAATCTTGACTTTTACCAGCCAACATCCTGCCTGGGTCGTTTCTTAGTAGCGGATAAAAGAACGGAGGACTATATAGGCTCCTTTTCCCTGCTGTACCTGAGTGGCGGGGACGATATCCATATCGGCTACGGACTGATGCCGGAACATTGGGGCAAAGGATATGCAAGTGAATTGCTCAAAGAAGGTGTTGACTTTTTCTTTAATTCCACCAAACGCCTCATCCTGTTTGCCATCACAGAACCGTCGAATATTGCTTCTCAAAAAGTATTGGAAAAAGCTGGTTTTTTTCTGAAAGGATCACTGCAGCAGGATAAAATATTAGATGTGTTCTATATGACCCGTGAAGCGCATGGCGCTAAAATCATGGGTAAATCGGCATTTTGAGGTACTTTTGCACCCTTATGAAAGTGCGTAGCTTAAAGAAAGACAAGGTTAATATCATTACCCTCGGTTGCAGCAAGAACCTGGTAGACAGTGAAGTGCTGAGTGGCCAGCTCGCAGCCAATGATATTACCGTAGTGCATGAAAACCGCAAATCGGACCATAATATTGTAGTGGTGAACACCTGCGGTTTCATTGATAAAGCGAAAGAAGAGAGCATTAATACGATCCTCGACCAGGTAGAACTGAAGCGCAGGGGTAAATTAGATAAAGTATATGTAACCGGCTGCTTAAGCGAACGTTATCGCGGCGACTTGGAAGCTGAAATGCCCGAAGTGGATGCCTGGTTCGGGACCATGGAACTGCCACTGATCCTGAAAAAATTTGAGGCCGATTATAAATCCGAACTTATTGGTGAACGATTGCTGAGTACACCACAGCATTATGCTTACATGAAGATCAGTGAGGGCTGTAACCGTACCTGTTCTTTTTGCGCCATTCCATTGATGCGCGGTCAACACGTGAGTAAAAGCATTGAAGAGCTCGTAACCGAAGCAGAAGGATTGGTGAAAAAAGGCGTAAAGGAAGTGATGCTGATTGCACAGGAACTGACTTATTATGGCCTGGATATTTACAAGAAAAGAGAACTGCCCAGGTTGTTGCATGCGCTGGCAGATGTAAAGGGATTGGAATGGATCCGGTTACACTATGCCTACCCCAGCAAATTCCCATTGGAAATATTAGATGTGATGCGTGAGCGTGATAATATCTGCAAGTACTTAGACATGCCCTTGCAGCATGCCAGTAACAATATGCTCAAGGCTATGCGCAGGAATATTACCCGTGAAGAAATGACTACGCTGATTCACCAGATCAGGGAAAAAGTTCCCGGCATCTGCCTGCGTACCACACTGATTGCAGGTTTCCCCGGTGAAACAGAAGCGGACGTAGAAGAACTCAAGGCGTTTTTACAGGAGCATCGGTTCGACCGTGTGGGTATCTTTAATTATAGCCACGAAGAGAATACTTCTGCTTACGATTTGGTGGATGACGTACCCGCTGATGAAAAAGCAAGAAGAGCCCAGGAGATCATGGAAGTGCAGCAGGAGATCAGTTATGAGAAGAACAGGGAAAAAATTGGACAGGTATTTAAAGTATTGATCGATAAAAAAGAGGCCGGCCGTTATTTGGGCCGTACCGAATTTGACAGTGTGGAAGTAGACAATGAAGTAGTGATCCATTCCGATAAAAAACTGCCTATTGGCGCATTCGTCAATGTGAAGATCACTAAAGCGTACGATTATGACCTGGAAGGCGAAGTGGTAGCCTGATTTTATCAGACCACATCCTTGTATGCTTTGGGCGTTTTCCCGGTTATCTTTTTAAATACCCTGTTGAAGTTGGAAAGATTGGTGAAGCCGGCTTCATAACAAATAGCCGTTACCGGCTGGTCTTCCGTAAGCAAGAGTTTACAGGCATTGTTGACACGGATCTCATTGAGAAAATGGATATAGGTCTTGCGCGTCCTTGCCTTGAAATATTTGCAGAAAGCTTCAACGGTCATATTAGCCACCCCTGCAATTTCCTCCAGCCTGATACTGCGGTGACTCTCCCTGAATGTATGCTCAAGTATCCTGTTGAGCCGGTTACCGTCAAAATCACGGATAGGGCGCTGAATGGTTGTCCTGGAAAGAGGAACCATTTCTTTTTTAGTCGCAAGCAGTTGAATCATTGTTAAGAAAAGGATCAGTTTGTCAATCCCTTCAGCAGTTGCTATACGGGAGAGCAGTTCTCCCAATAACTGCTGTTTTTTTCCGTGCACCTTGTAGCCGCCCTGGCTGTTCCTGAAAAAGGGAAGAAAAGATTTCACTTCCATCAATTGCCAGAAATGCGAACCAAAAGTGGTTTCATCAAAGAATACAGTGATAGCTTTAGCGGTTAATTTTTTATTGAAATAGATGGCATCATTCCTGAATACATGCGGTTGGTTTGACCCGATCACGAATACATCGCCTTCCCTGAACCTGCTTACATGATCTCCTGCGATCAATGTGCCACGACTTTCTTTGACCAGTGTCAGTTGTATTTCAGGATGCTGGTGCAGGTGATTGTACAGGTGCGGCATTTGATCAACCTGTACACGGATGCCTTCATCACCTGGCTTGGGGATTTTGAAGGGGATCACTTTCATAGGTGTAAAATTAGTCTATGTTGGCTGATTATGTTTAAAAAATGGATAAAATAGTACCGGTAATGATTAATTACTGACAGTCAAATAGCCGGTCGAAGAAGTAGTTTTGCTATAAATCATATGTATATGGCTATTGAATGGAAGGGTGTATTCCCTGCACTGACCACCAAGTTCACCGCAAATGATGAGCTTGACCTGCCCCTGTTCGAAAAAAATTTACAGGCACAATTAGCCGCCGGTGTGGATGGTATTGTGCTGGGTGGTACTTTGGGTGAAGCCAGTGTGCTGACAACAGATGAAAAAGAAAAGCTGGTAAAATTTGCCGTTGATAAAACAAAAGGCAGCGTACCTGTTGTACTCAATATTGCCGAAGGCAGTACACGGGAAGCCTTGCAACAGGCTGCTTATGCGAAAGCCTGGGGAGCCAGCGGGCTAATGATGCTGCCGCCCATGCGTTATAAAAGTGATCATCGTGAAACAGTTACTTATTTCAAGACCGTAGCCGCTGCTACGGACCTGCCTGTTATGATCTATAACAACCCGGTTGATTACAAGATTGAGGTAACATTGGATATGTTCAGCGAGCTCGCCGAAAGCAGTAATATCACAGCAGTGAAGGAATCTACCCGCGATGTAACCAACGTAACAAGGATGCGCAACCGTTTTGGCAACAGGTTTAAATTATTATGTGGGGTAGATACACTGGCTATGGAAGAAATGGTATTGGGCGCAGATGGCTGGGTGGCAGGATTGGTCTGTGCTTTCCCGGCAGAAACGGTGGCTATTTACCGCCTGGTAAAAGCAGGTCATATAGCTGCCGCAACAGAAATTTACCGCTGGTTCATGCCTTTGCTGGAACTGGATATACATCCCAAGCTGGTGCAATACATTAAATTAGCAGAAACACAGGTTGGATTGGGCTCCGAATATGTACGGGCCCCGCGGTTAACACTGGCAGGAGAAGAGCGGGCACGTATTTTACAGGTTATTGACAAAGGCATTGCCACAAGGCCTGTATTGCCGGTGTATTTAACACTTGAAAGAGCATGACGATGAATAAGGTTTCAGATAATAAACGTACAGCATTTATAAATGATATCATGCAGCAGGCTGCTGCTGCGTTTGCTTTATACAAAAAAATAGCAGCCGATAAAAAAGCCATATTTCTTGAAACCATAGCTGACAATATAGAGGCATTGGGTGATGGATTGCTGAACCAGGCTGCAGCAGAAACGAATTTGCCTTTACCCCGGTTAGCGGGAGAGCGCGGACGAACCACTATGCAGTTGCGCATGTTTGCACAGATGCTGCGTGAAGGCAGTTGGGTGGAAGCTTCTATTGATACTGCCATCCCTGATAAGAATCCCCCTAAGCCTGATATCCGCAAGATGCTGGTTCCCCTGGGGCCGGTAGTGGTGTTCGGCGCCAGCAATTTTCCGTTTGCATATTCCACTGCAGGCGGTGATACTGCAAGCGCATTGGCGGCAGGCTGCCCGGTTGTTGTAAAAGCGCATCCCGCACATTTGCAAACATCTGTAATGGTATACCAGGCCATCAAAAAAGCCATCGGTGAATGCAATATACCCGAACATGTTTTTCAGCATGTGGAGGATGGTTCTTTCGAAACAGGTAAAGCACTGGTACAACATCCTTCCACTGCAGCAGTAGGTTTTACCGGATCGTATGCCGGCGGACGGGCTTTGTATGACTATGCTACTGCCAGGAAAAACCCTATCCCTGTTTTTTCAGAAATGGGCAGCACCAACCCTGTTGTTTTTTTACCAGATACACTTGCAGTAAACACACTGGCGCTTGCCAAACAATATGCTGCTTCTGTTACACTTGGCATGGGGCAATTTTGCACCAATCCCGGCTTGCTCCTGGCTATTGACAGTGATGCATTGCATCAGTTCATCCAGGCCATTGGAGATGAATTTGCAATGGTAACACCTGCTAAGATGCTGCACGACGGTATTCACAAAGCCTATTACGAAAAAATGCTTGCAGCATTGGGTGAAAAAGGTGTTACGCTGGTGAAACAAACTGAAAAGATACCACAGGCATTGGAAGCCTTACCAGGTATTGCAACTGTAGACGGCTGTACTTTCCTTGCAAACCCATTGCTGCATGAAGAAGTATTCGGCCCTTATTCATTGGTGGTAAGGTGTAAAGATACTGATGAACTCATCGCTGTATGGCGTTCGTTGACCGGTCAGCTGACTACTACGCTGATGGGCACGGATAAAGATTTTGCTGCACATAGTGTACTGGTGGATATAGCAGTCTCCATTGCAGGAAGGGTGGTATTTAATGGGGTGCCAACAGGGGTAGAGGTTTGTCCCAGTATGGTACACGGCGGCCCTTCCCCCGCCACAACAGACAGCCGTTTTACAGCAGTTGGCAGTAACGCGGTGAAGAGGTGGGTGAGACCTGTATGTTTTCAAAATTGCCCGGAGTCACTTTTACCGGATGCATTAAAAACCAATAATCCCTTGCAGCTTTTGCGCAGGGTGAATAATGAATTGATCCGTGGGTAATATGGGTCAATTCAGTTCTTTGACATTGTTATAGGGAAACAACCGGCGCTTTCTTTTGCTGATTGTGCAGGAAGTACAGGCAGGCTACTGTTGAAAGAATAAAATAACCAACGAGAAGATAATTGATGGCAGCAATGAACCGAGTGGCGCCAAACCAATCACCTGTATAATAGAGAATGCCAATGCCATACGCATTCTTTAATAATTCCCATATCCAGGTATAAGGGTTTTGATCCATCAGTTCTGTAAAAGCGTAGACGCAGCAGAATATAAATCCGCCATAGACAAATATTCCGGGACTCCCGATGCGGGCAATATTCCCAAAAAGGTAGCTGATGAGCAATAAGAGGATGACCAATTGTATCCAGCACCATGCACCAAGCAGGTTTGAACGGCCGTTGTCGTATTTATCGAAATGGTGCACGTCTTCAATTTTATGAACCGGGTACTGTTCAGCCACATCTGCAGGCCGCCAACCAGTGGGCATGATCCAGATACGTAGTTTGTCGCGCCAGTGTTTGGTATGCCAGGCGTCTTTGATCAATAACCACAGGTGAATGAAATTTATTTTGATCGGGTTCCAGGTGTGCACGGGTCTTGTAATACCATACACTGGTGTTATATCACTTATTTCTTCCTGGTAAGTACCGAAAAGTTTATCCCAGAAAATAAATATCTGCCCGTAATTCTTATCAATATATTCTTTGTTGATCGCGTGGTGCACACGATGATGTGATGGTGTTACAATGATTTGCTCTAACCAACCCATCCTATGGATATGTTGTGTATGATACCAGAATTGCGCAAATAAGTGTAACGGCGCCACAATGGCAATCACATTACCCGGAACGCCCAGTAATGCCGCAGGTAACAGGAAGACGGTAAAAAGTTTGACAAAAGTGGAAATGCTCTGGCGTAGTGCACAGGCAAGATTGAATTCTTCGCTGCTGTGGTGAATGATGTGGCTGTTCCAGAAAAAATTATATTCATGCGCAATCCTGTGACTCCAGTACCCGGCAAAATCGAGCGCCATGAAAGCAATAAAATAGCAAAGGATGGAAGATTGCACATGTATGATGGCCAGGTGATTGACCAGCCAGCCATAACTGATGATGGCAATACTGAGTCCCAGTACATCTTTGGTAACATTTGTAATACCGGAACTGAGGCTGGAGATCATATCCATGGTACGTACGGTATCTTTTCCTTTTTTCCAGCCGTACCATTTTTCAAACAGTACAAGGGCAAGGAAAGCGGGCATGGCAATAAGCAATATTTTTCCGTAGGTTTCCATATAGCAATCAGGGTAATAACACACCCATAACAAATGTAAAAATCATTGTTCGATAAAAGAATAAACTTTAGGCACACATGAAAACAGCTCCGATTGCCTATGATTACAATTCCACCGGAAGGTTAAGCGGTCATATTTTTCACTGCATCGATGCCCATACCTGCGGCAACCCGGTGCGCGTGGTGGCGAAGGGCGGTCCTGCACTGGAAGGCGGTACCATGAGTGAGAAACGGCAACATTTTCTGAAGGAATATGACTGGATCAGGAAGGGATTGATGTTTGAACCGCGCGGACATGATATGATGAGCGGTAGTATTCTTTATCCGCCGCACGACCCGCAAAATGACCTGGCAGTGCTGTTCATAGAAACCAGTGGTTGTTTACCTATGTGTGGACACGGAACCATTGGCACCATAACGATTGCCATCGAAGAGGGGCTTATCAAACCCCAAACCCCTGGCGTTGTACGCATGGAAGCACCGGCCGGACTGGTAAAAATTACTTACCGGCAGGAGGGGCATAAAGTGAAAAGTGTGAAATTGAGCAATGTACCAGCTTTTCTGGCTGCCGAAGGGTTGCCGGTAGCCTGTACCGGATTGGGAGACCTGCGGGTAGATGTAGCTTACGGCGGCAATTTTTATGCAATTGTAGATGTACAACCCAATTTTCCGGGACTGGAACATTACCAGGCCGGGCAATTAGTGGCATGGTCAAGGGAACTGCGAAAAAACATCAATGAACATTACCAATTTGTACATCCTGATGATCCTACTATTAGTGGGTGCTCTCATATCTTGTGGACAGGCGCAGTACTGGATAAACAATCCACCGCCCGGAATGCCGTTTTTTACGGGGACAAAGCGATAGACCGCTCACCCTGTGGCACCGGCACATCGGCCCGCATGGCGCAATGGTTTGCAAAAGGCAAACTGAAAGCAGGTGACAGGTTTATCCATGAAAGCATCATTGGTTCTACATTCACCGGTACTGTTGAAGAAGTGACCAGGGTAGGTGAGAAGCCTGCCATTGTTCCCGGTGTGGAAGGATGGGCAACAGTGTACGGTTACAATACGATTGCGATCGATCCATCACAGGATCCTTATGCCTATGGGTTTCAGGTAATTTAGGGTATATAATCTTATAAGTATGAAAGTCGTTATTATTGGCGGAGGTATTATTGGGTTGAGCGGTGCATACTACTTGCAGCAAAGCGGGCATGAGGTAACAGTGATCGATAAAACAACGATGACGGATAACTGTTCTTATGGTAATGCAGGATACGTTTGTCCCAGTCATTTTGTGCCATTAGCCACACCTGGTATTGTAAAACAGGGACTGAAATGGATGTGGAATTCAAAGAGCCCATTTTATGTACAGCCAAGGTTCAGCCGCAGTTTGATCGACTGGAGTATTAAATTCATGAAAGCGGCCACTAAAGAACGTGTGGCAAATGCTGCTGCCCCTTTGCGGGATATTGCAATACTCAGTCAGCATTTGTATGAAGCATGGAGCAACCTTCCGCAATTTGATTTTGCTTACGAACACAAAGGTCTGCTTGAAATATTCCAAACCAAAGCCGGTGCTGAGCATGCCCGTCATGTAGTGGAGAAAGCACAGGAGCTTGGATTGCTGGATACAGTACTGCTTAGTTATGATGCACTGCAACAACTGGAACCGCAAACAAAGATCAATGCGCTGGGTGCGGTCTTTTTTAAATGCGATGCGCATCTCTACCCTAATAAATTAATGCAGCAGCTGATAGCTGATCTGCAGCAAAAGGGTGTTCGTTTGCAAACAAGGGAAGAAGTCACGGGGTTTGAAAACCACCATGGAAACATTACCAAAGTGATCACTGCCACCGGTGCCTATGAAGCCGATACTGTTGTGGTGGCCAGTGGCTCATGGAGCAGGGAACTGGCTGCAAAGATGGGGGTGAAGATACCATTGATGCCCGGAAGGGGGTATTCCGTTACCCTGGAGAATTCGCCTTACCGGATTAATTATCCGGCCATACTGGTAGAAGGAAAAGTGGCCATGACACCGATGGATGGCAATAAGATCCGTTTTGGAGGTACGATGGAGATCACTTCCACCAATACGCCGCCACGCATGAGCAGGGTGGAGGGTATACTGCGCGCAGTGAAAAGGTACTACCCTGAATTTGATGTGCCTATGCCTTCGCCCGACATGGTATGGTACGGTTACAGGCCATGTTCGGCAGACGGGCTGCCCTATATCGGCCGGACCAGGCAATGGAAGAATGTAGTGATTGCTACCGGGCATGCCATGCTGGGTTTAAGTTTAGGTGCGGGAACAGGTAAGCTGGTAAGTGAAATAGTAAATGAACAGGCAACCGGTATGGACATTAGTCCCTTTAATCCGGATCGCTTTTCCTAAAGTGCCTGCCACAGGATTTCCACATTTCGAAACGTACTATTATAGGAGCGGAAACGGCAGTTTGCAGTAAATCGTAATTTAGCGCCTTATGATGAATTACACCTCCACCCGTTTATCATACGACAGCACCGGATATTTTTCGAAGATCGTGTCAGATTACCTGCAGCAGTCAGATTTACTGCAACCATTTTATAAGCATCATGCCAGCCTGGAAGGCATCCGGCAAGCCATACAGGACAGAAAGGCTTTTAATACGCCGCGTTCATTACTGGTTGAAGTGTTGCAAGAACAGTATACCGGCATCCCGCTAACAGACAAAGTACAGGAGCATATTAAAGCACTGGCGCATGAACAAACCTTTACGATTACTACCGCACACCAGCCCAATATATTTACCGGGCCGCTTTACTTTATCTACAAGATCATGCATGTAGTAAAGCTGGCAGACGAATTAACACAGCAATTGCCGGGGCATCGTTTTGTACCTGTTTATTACATGGGTAGTGAAGACGCAGACCTGGATGAGTTGGGTTATATTAACCTGGGCGGACAAAAACTGGTTTGGGGTACCAGACAGACGGGCGCTGTAGGAAGGATGAAAGCAGATAAAGCGCTGACGAAAATATTACATGCTATTGAAGGGCAGATTGCCGTTCTTCCCAAAGGAAAAGAACTGGTAGCCTTGTTCAGGCAATGTTACACGGAAGGGAAAACAATACAGCAAGCCACTCTTGAACTGGTGAACCAGCTGTTTGGTTCTTTTGGCGTAGTGGTGCTCATACCCGATCATGCTAAACTCAAAACAGCTTTTCGTGCAACGGTGCAGAAAGAGTTACAGGAAAGGTTCTCACATAAGATCGTTGCAGAGACGATTACTTCACTCAGTAAAACCTACAAAGTACAGGCGGGAGGAAGGGAGATTAACCTGTTTTATCTCGTAGAGGATAAGCGGGAACGGATAGAAGCGCTGGGGGAAGGATATGAAGTACGTAGTCTTGGGTTGCAATTCACTAAAGCGTCAATACTTGCCGAGCTAAGTGCTCATCCGGAAAGATTTAGTGCCAATGTAATCCTGCGTGGGGCTTTCCAGGAAACAGTATTGCCCAATATTGCATTCATAGGCGGTGGAGGAGAACTGGCCTACTGGCTTGAACTAAAAAATGTGTTTGAAGCCATAGGGGTACCTTACCCGGTATTGGTATTGCGTAATTCCTTTCTGCTGATAAAACAGGAGCAGGAGCTTAAACTGAAAAAATTAGGCTTTGATCCTGCGGCGCTCTTTAAAGCCGAGCAGAACCTGGTATATGAGCTGGTCATTCGTGAATCCAATGTGAAACTCAGCCTTACAGAAGAATTAAAGGAAGCAGCAGCGTATTACGAAAAACTGAAACAGTTAACAGGCTCCATAGATGCTACGCTGAAACAGCATGTAGATGCACTGGAAGTAAAAGCCATCAAACGCCTGAAGGAGCTGGAGAAAAAAATGCTGCGCGCCGAAAAAATAAAATTTGAAGCACAGCAAAAACAAATTGCAAAACTGAAGCAGGACTTATTCCCCGGTAATAGTTTACAGGAACGGGTAGAAAATTTTGCTACATGGTATGCCACTTATGGCAGCGGGTGGTTGCAAATGATCTATGATGCATCAGCGGGGCTACAGCAGGAGTTCACAATTGTGACACTCACGGCATAATGCCGGAGTAAACAGATGCCTTACACATCAAATTTATTATTCCACTCGTTCTTGAGCTTGTTCACTTTCCCCGATACTTCTTCGGTCATCTGTGCTTTATAAGTATCCAATGTTGTTGCCACATCCCTGTCCGTACTTCCAATGATCTGTGCCGCCAGGATGCCTGCATTTTTGGCTGCATTCAGTGCTACGGTTGCTACCGGCACACCATTGGGCATTTGCAAAATAGAAAGCACAGAGTCCCATCCATCAATTGAATTGGACGACTTGATAGGAACACCAATAACAGGCAATGTTGTCAATGCCGCCACCATCCCCGGCAAATGAGCCGCACCGCCTGCTCCTGCAATGATCACCCGAAGGCCCCTGTCTCTTGCAACGGTGGCATATTGTACCATGCGCAATGGCGTACGATGGGCTGATACCACTGTCAGTTCAAAGGGAATATTAAACTGTTTCAGAATGTCAGCTGCTGCCTGCATCATGTTGAGATCACTGTCACTGCCCATGATGATGCCTACGAGAGGAGAAGGTGTTGTCATAGTGTAAGATGAAATTGCGTGCAAGATATTTTATTTTTTGCGGGCATCATAATAAAGTGCCCCGCATGATCAGGAAGGCAACACTGAAATAGATGATTAGTCCTGTTACATCCACCAATGTGGCCACAAAGGGAGCTGAAGAAGCTGCAGGGTCAGCCCCCAGCTTTTTCAACGCCAATGGCAGCATAGACCCGGCCATGGTACCCCATAAAACCACGCCCATTAGCGCACAGGCTACTGTAAAGGCCACTAATAACCAGTGTTCTCCATAATTATAAATATGCCAGGTTTGCCATAAATAGATACGCAAAAAACCTACGGTTCCTAAAATCAAGCCCAGTGTTAATCCCGATACAATTTCCTTCCGCATCACATACCACCAACTGGCAAATTTGATTTCACCAAGCGCCATTGCACGTATGATGATGGAAGAGGCCTGGGAACCTGAATTTCCGCCGCTTGAAATGATCAATGGAATAAACAGCGCCAATACCACCGCTTTACTGATCTCGCCTTCAAAATAACCCATGGCCGTGGCAGTTAGCATTTCACCTAAGAACAGGATGACAAGCCATCCCGCTCTTTTTTTAATAAGATTGATAAATGAGATCTGTGTATATGGTTCATCCAATGCTTCCGATCCACCCAGTTTCTGTATTTCTCTCGTATTTTCTGTTTCTGCCAGTCGCAATACGTCATCTATCGTTACAATCCCTATCAGTACACCTCCTTCATCTGTAACAGGCAATGCAAAACGGTTGTTCTTCTGGAAAACTTCGATCACATCCTTTTCTTTATCAGTTACATGCAGGGCAATATACCTGTCATCCATGATATCGCTCACTTTCCTGCTGTTGTCAACAAACAGGAATTCCCGGATCCGTATATCATCGATCAGGATGCCATTGTCGTCTACCACATAGATCACATTCACTGTTTCTGAATTCTGACCGTGCGATTTAATGAAATCAAATACCTGTTGTATGGTCCAGTCTTTTTTAACTGCTACGTAATGCGGGGTCATCAGCCGGCCTACTGTTCCTTCGGAGTAACCCAGTAGTTGCAAGGTAATATTTCGTTCATGTTCACTAAGTAATTTGATCAGTTCATTGACAACGCGGCTGGGAAGTCCTTCCAGAAAAGTGGTACGGTCATCGTCGGGTATGGCATTGAGTAATCGTGCAGCTTTTTCATGGTTCATGTTCCCGATGAGTGCACGCCTTTTTTGAAAATTCAGTACTTTGAAACTTTTAATAGCTGTATACTCATCTAACGCTTCAAATACAGTTACCTGTTCTTTTTCAGGTAATTTGTTCAGGATATTGAGTATTTCTCCAAACTTCATCCTGCTTAACTCACGCTTCATCTGTATGTCGTTGCTGTTACGGATACAGGATTTGATCGTATTAAAATGATTCATAGGAGTTCTTTAATAACTCAAAATAAAACTTTTATAATTACTACTGCTTTTCTGCAGATTTTAACTTTACTTAACAAGTGATACCTAAACCTTGTGTACGCAGCATAGTTAATCAATATAATAACAGGTGTTTACTGATCATTTAAAAAGATTCTTATGAAAATCATACGCTGGGCAGTCGTCATTTTTTCCATCATTTCTATCGTCTCCTGTGGCACTGTTAGTGAAACAAACATAAGCGCAAATTATCATGACGCGGGCGTTTCAGTGGGGTATGAAACCTTTTACAATGAACTGAGACCATACGGCCGGCCCCGGTTCAGCAACCCGCCCGTTTGCTGAGCGGGCAGGCAGGATAGCAATAATTATAATAACAACAACTATCGCAACAAGGATCGTGACCACAGGAAAGAGCAGTAGGTCTTACTGGTCTTATTTTACCAATACTTCATTGCTATAAGCAGCGATACTTCTTAATACAGGCATTGCTTTTGCAGCTTCTATTGTAACCCTGATGCGATTGGTGTTTTGCGGAGGGAAAGATGCGATCTTCTTTCTGCCAATAGTCGTTCCTTTGAAAACTGTTTCATAGCGTTGTCCATCAAACACTTCAATGGTAAATGCGATGACCCGCTGGCCATATTTGATCATTTCTTCCAATACCAGGGTATTCACATTTGTTTGCCGGGGTAACCTGAATTCGAGCTGCGTATTATTTTGTTTAGAAGAGACCCAGTAAGTATTGCTGTTATGGTCAGTAAGGCTTTTTAATTGAGCTGCACTGCCAGCATCGGTAGTAATGGTGGCTTGCTGTAATATGTCCTTCTGAAATGCATGGTGTAATAAAGTGTGGAAACCGACCAAGGCTGCTGAATCAACGTCCGCTATTTTTCCCCTTGTGTCGGGTGGAACATTCAGCAACAGGTTACCGCCGTTACCTACTGATTTCAGGTAGAGGCTGAACAAGGTTTGTGGCGATTTTACTTTTGCATCTTCTGATGCGCGATAAAACCATCCTGGTCTGATCGACACGTCTGCTTCTGCAGGTATCCAGGTTTTTCCGTACATATTGCCCTGGTTAAGGGTATCGTTAGGGGGCGCTCCAAGTCCTCTTTTAAAACCGGCAGTATCCAGCAGGTTCCAGTTGGTATTGCCTATGATCCCTTTCTCATTGCCTACCCAGCGGGCGCCGGGGCCAATATCGCTGAATATCACTAATTGGGGCTGCCATTTGAAAGCAGAATCTTCGAAACGTTTGAAAGTGTATTGCTGCTTCCTGCCATTGGGTCCTTCTCCATTGGCGCCATCCCACCAGAGTTCGAAGAACTGACCATAATTTGTCAGCAACTCTTTCATGGTAGAGAGGTAAATATCATTGTATGCAGGTGTGCCATAGGCAGGATGGTTCCTGTCCCACGGTGAAATATACACGCCCATCTCAATGCCTGCTTTTTCACAGGCGGCTGATAACTCTTTTAGCACATCTCCTTTACCGTTTCTCCATTTGCTTTCTCTTACCGTATGCATACTGAACTTGCTGGGCCATAAACAAAAACCGTCGTGGTGTTTGGCGGTAATAATGATGCCCTTGGCACCGGCCTGTTTGGCAATCCTTGCCCATTGTTCGCAATCTAATTCAGTAGGATTAAAATCGGACGGATTTTCTTTGCCATTACCCCATTCTTTATTGGTGAATGTATTGGGACCAAAATGCATGAAGAGATAAAATTCCTTTTCCTGCCATTGTAACTGTTCTTTGCTGGGAACGGGTAATACGGGTTTGATATCCTGGGCAACAGCAATTGTTGTGTTGATCAGCAGGATGCCTGCAACATAAACAGCAGGGAAATATTTTTTCAAGGTGCGCATTGTTGGTTCAGCGTTTTAATGCTGACAATGATAACCATTTTTTAGTGTGGATAGCGCAAACTGGCGCAGATAACTTTTACGCAAACGTTTGTTAAGCTAATTGCCGTTTATACAATTGAACCGCGTTTTCAAAACCGAGGTAAATGGCATCACAAACCAATGCGTGTCCAATGCTCACTTCGTCTAACCAATGAATATGTTGCTTGAGAAATTTCAAGTTGGTAAGGTCCAGGTCATGGCCCGCATTCAGGCCAAGCCCTAATAGCTTTGCTTTTTTTGCAGCTTCCACATAAGGAGCTACAGCTGTTTCTGCGCTTCCTTTTGCAAAAGCAGTGGCATATCCTTCCGTATATAATTCAATGCGGTCAGTTCCGGTTAATGCAGCGCCTTCCACCATTTCAATCACCGGGTCTACAAAGATGGATACCCGGATGCCCGCTTTCTTAAATACATTGGTGATGTCGATAAGGTAGTCCTTGTGTTTGATGGTATCCCAGCCATGGTTGCTGGTTAACTGTCCTAATGCATCAGGCACCAAGGTAACCTGGTGGGGTTTGATCTCCAGGACAAGGTCAACGAATTTCTGTTCAGTGGGATTCCCTTCTATATTAAATTCAGTTGTGATGATCTCTTTGATCTCGCGCACATCCTGGTAACGGATATGCCTTTCATCCGGCCGGGGATGTACTGTAACCCCGTCGGCTCCAAACTTTTGTGCATTAACGGCGGCTCTGACTACATCTGGATTGTTGCCACCGCGACTGTTGCGCAGCGTGGCAAACTTGTTAATGTTGACACTGAGTTTTGTCATACTACAAAGGTATTAAACTTTCCCGAGTAGGCAATTCAGGTCGCAGGCCTCAGGAGTATCAGAGCAGTGAATTCATAATGTACTTTCGTCCCCAGGCCCCCCAGTTGCTGATGGCTTTCTGCAGGGTTTGTGTGAGGGTTTTGTAATCTGTCTTTTTCAGTT
>JBHAFM010000159.1:0-8642 GCA_041856175.1 Sediminibacterium sp. | reverse complement strand
ATTATTAACAGACCTGGGTGGTTTTAACTTTGAAGCAGGCGGCCGTTTGAATCATCATTCCATTTACGGTACCAACGCCACTTACACCATTAACCCTTCTTATAATATGGATGAAAATTCGAAATTATTCATCAATGTTTCCAGCGCCTATAAAATCCCGACCCTGTACCAGCTATACAGTGAATACGGCAACAAAAGCCTGAAACCGGAAAGCAGCACTACCTATGAACTGGGATTGCAAACACAAACTGGCGACAGGGCAATGACGCTGCGGCTGGCGGCTTTTAAAAGAGACATCAAAAACATGATCATATTCTATACCGATCCCGTTACTTATAACAGCCAGTACATCAACAGGGATGAACAACATGATTATGGATTTGAAATAGAAAGCAATATCCGGCTCGCCTCTTTTGGCAGCTGGAGCAATAACTTCACCTTTATTGACGGCCAGGGCGTACAGAATAAAATAAAAACAGATAACCTCTACCGCAGGCCGAAATTTACGCTGAACAGCGCCCTCACCTTACAACCCTGCGTAGCATTCACTATCATTCCTTCGTTCAAATACGTGGGGGCACGGCTGAAAGGGCCTTATGATGCGGGTCCGGCCGAACAGCCTCATTATTACACGATCGATTGCTATCTGGGGTATACCATGTCAAAAAGTATAAAATTGTTTGCTGATTTCAGGAATATTACGGATCAACAATATTTCGACATTGTAGGTTATAACAGCAAACGTTTTAATATGATGGCCGGTATCAATTTTAAATTGTAATTTATCCGTCAACCTATATAAATACACCCTTATGTCGCTCAAAAAAATCAACCCGCGAACATCCCTGCTCTTATTGTTCATCGCATTGACTGCGATGTTACGCATATTCAATACCGGCAGTTCGTTAGCGCCACTCGCTAATTTCACACCCATCGGCGCTATGGCGCTTTTTGGTGGCACTTATTTCAAAACCACCTGGAAACGGTATTTCTTTCCGCTACTGGCGCTTTTTGCCAGTGATGTGGTGATGATGAGAACAGTGTATGCAGGTCACAGCAACGGCTTACTCTATGAAGGATGGTACTGGACCTATATCGCTTTTGGCACGATGGTATTGATTGGGCAGTGCATTAAAAAAGTGTCTTTTACAAGCGTGGTTGCTGGAGCTGTTGCTGCTGCTTTATCGCACTGGATCATCACAGACGTTGCGGTATGGATGAGCGGCGGACTGGATATTACAACAGGGCAGCCTTATACACGCGACCTGCATGGACTGGTACAGTGTCATATACTCGCCATCCCATTCATGAAGAACATGCTGATAGGAAACCTGGTATATGGGGGTGTTTTATTTGGCGGATTCGAATACCTGCAAAAACGGTATCCCTCACTACAGTTGCAGGGAGCTTAAAGCATGATTGCCTTATCTTTTCTTCCCGCTGCCACACGCATGATCTATGATATGGGCCTGCAGGACTGCCTGCATGGCGTAACATTTGAATGCTTTCCAAAGGCCCTGGCTGAAAAACCAAAAGTGGTAAGGTGCCTGTTAGAGGGTAATAACTATTCAAGTGCCGAAATAGACAGGATATTCTCTGCCTCCAAAGCACAGGGTAAAAGTTTATATTATGTAGATGAGCCTTTGTTGCAACAACTGCAGCCGGATATCATTTTTACACAGGATGTATGTGAAGTATGCCAGATCGATACAGCCTGTACGAGTGCTGCAGTTGCCAAGCTGGAAAAACAACCCTTACTCATTCCTTTAACACCACAGCATCTCAATGATGTATACAATACAGCTGTGATCATTGCTGCAGCATTGGGCAGAGAGGAAGCTGCGTATGCTTATCTTTCTGCCTTACAAAAAAGAACAGACCGCATCTTAGACACCCTTCGTTTGCATAAAATGCCATTGAAACCGGTGATGCTGATGGAATGGATAGAGCCCATCTATAATTGCGGCCACTGGATTCCATACCAGGTTGCACAGGCAGGCGGTATTGATATGCTGGGCAATCCTGCAGGCGATTCAATTGTCACATCCTGGGACAGGATCATTAAATACAATCCCGAAGTGCTCATCATTGCACCATGCGGATTTGAAGTAGCACGGGCAAAAGAGGAACTGCATTTACTGGCACAAAAACCTGGCTGGGAGCAACTGCAGGCTGTACAGCACCAACAGGTATATGTACTGGACTTTGACCTGTTTACACAGCCCAGTCCCAGTACCTTAGTTGACGGCATTGAATTGCTGGCGGCTTTATTTCATCCTTCCTTATTTGAAGTGCCTGCTCACCTGAACCACAAATACATCAATATTTACCAGGAAAAACAAGTGTTACAATGATCGTTTTAATAACAGGAGGCGCCAGGAGCGGCAAGAGTAAACACGCACAGGAATTAGCCCTTTCATTGTCTGCCAACCCGGTTTACGTAGCTACCGCTAAAGATTGGGGCGGCGATTTCAGTGACAGGATCAGGCGGCACCAGGGTGACAGGGGATCTGAATGGGTTAATTACGAAACGCAAAAACACGTGAGTGAACTCCCCATTCAGGACCAGGTGGCTGTGATTGATTGCGTTACTTTGTGGCTGACCAATTTTTTCCTGGAATACAAGAATAATATCGGCCAGTCGCTCACCGCTTTTAAAAAAGAGATCGATGCGCTGGCTAAGATGAATGGGAATTTTCTCATCGTCACTAATGAAATTGGCATGGGCGTTCATGCCGAAACTGAAACAGGCCGTAAGTTCACAGACCTGCAGGGATGGGCCAATCAATATATTGCGCAACATGCCACGAAAGTAGTATTCATGGTAAGCGGTATCGCCGTTACCATTAAAGATGAACCAGTCAAACCGCATACCGATGCCAAACAAAAGCATATTTAACTGGAGTGGTGGTAAGGATAGTGCCCTGGCATTGTACCATGCACTACGTAATAATTCATATAGCATTGAACGACTGCTGACCAGCGTCAACAATACGTACAACCGTATTGCCATGCATGGTGTACGCGCGGAGTTGCTGGAGCGGCAGGCCGCTGAACTGGGCATACCACTACAGCAATTGCGCATGAATGACCAGCCTACCATGAGTGAATACAATCATGCCATGGCTACAGTAATGACCGGCTTGAAAGAAGAAGGTTTTACCCATTCCATCTTTGGTGATATATTCCTGGAAGACCTGAGAAAATACCGGGAAGACAGGCTGGCGGAGCAGGGCTTCACTGCTTATTTCCCGCTCTGGAAAAGAGACACAACAGAACTCATGCATGAATTTATCGACCTTGGTTTTAAAACCATCACGGCCTGTGTGAAATCGGAGTTATTGGACGAAAGTTTTGCCGGCAGGATCATTGACAAAGATTTTTTGAAAGACCTGCCACCGCATGTGGACCCTTGTGGTGAGAACGGTGAGTTCCACACGTTTGTTTTTGACGGACCAATCTTCCAGCATCCTATCCCTATACAGGTAGGTGAAAAAGTCTTTAGAGAATACCAGGCTCCAAAGAACCAGGAGGACAACTGTTTTACAGCCGACAGACCAAGGCCAGCCAATATGGGTTTCTGGTTCTGTGATCTAATGTTAGCATAGCTTATGAACCTGCATGATATTCTATTAAAAAGAAGGGACACCAGGCATTTCACCACAGCGCCGGTACCGGATGAAGTATTACAGAAAGCTTTGTCGGCCGCTCATTTAGCGCCATCCGTTGGCCTGAGTGAAGCGGTTCGTTTCTATGTAGTGAAAGACACTGCCGTTAAAAAAAATATTTACGACCTGTTTGAATCTGAGAACAACAAGATAAAAAAATCATTAGCCCCTGATAACGATACACTAAGCAGGTATGACCCTATTAAGCTGCAGGCTATCCTTGAAGCTCCTGTTGGTATGGTAGTGACGACCGACTACTCCGTCCTGCACCAGTTCACTATTGGTGTTTCCGGCACTGCTGATACTTTACAATGGAGCAGTGTTTGTGCAGTGCAGAATATGTGGCTGTCATTAACAGAGCAGGGCTATTCATTGGGATGGGTGTCTATTCTGAATTACAATAAATTAAAGCAGTTACTGCAATTACCTGCGCATGAATTTCCGCTCGGTTATTTCTGCATAGGCAAACCGGCAACAGATTATGACAGCCAGCCCATGCTGCAGCAAATTGGCTGGAAAGCAAAAGCACCCATGCCCGTAGTAAAGGAGATCAAAGAAGTGGCAGGAGTGCCCGACATACAGCAGGAACCAATGATACAGGCCAGTCAATCCGCACCAGTGCAAAAAGAGGCGTTGAGAACCCTGCTGGTAGCCTTGATCAACAACAAAACAAAACCCATCGGCGCGTTAGGGCAATTGGAAGAGATCGCTTTGCAGACCGGTTTGATACAACAGACTGTTTCGCCTTCCATCCTTCATCCGCATATCATTGTTTTTGCGGCTGACCATGGTATTGCCAAAACGGGATTGGTAAATCCCTATCCGCAGGCGGTAACCACCCAGATGGTACTTAACTTTTTGAATGGCGGCGCCGCCATTAACGTATTCTGCAAACAGCACCAGGTTGCATTAAAGATTGTAGATGCCGGTGTTAATCATGTATGGAAACAGGAGGAGATCCAATCGCAGGATTTCATCCAGGCTAAAATAGGATATGGCACCTGCAATTACCTCGACCAGCCTGCAATGACAGAAGCTGAAGCGCAGCAGGCCATCACCAAAGGAAGGCAGATCCTGCAAGATATAGGGGCCAGTGGTTGCAACTGTGTGGGCTTTGGTGAAATGGGTATTGGTAACACTTCCGCGGCCACATTGATCATGAGCGCCATTATGGGATTACCTGTGGAAGATTGCACCGGCCGCGGCACAGGTGCTTCTGATGAACAGTTACAAAGAAAAGTCACTGCTTTACAGCAGGCATACCGGCAGCACCAACTACATCTTATGGCCCATCAACCAATTGGTTTACTCGCCAGGGTCGGTGGCTTTGAAATAGCCATGATGGTTGGCGCCTTTCTCCAGGCTGCCGAGGAAAAAATGATCGTTGTAGTGGACGGGTTCATCGCCACTGCAGCGTTATTGGTTGCCCGGCAGTTACAGGCGGCTGTTCTGGACCACTGCATCTTTGCACATACGAGCGGGGAAAAGGGACATGAAAAGATGCTGCAATACCTGGCAGCAAAACCTTTACTTAACTTAGGCATGCGACTGGGCGAAGGCACCGGCGCAGCCCTGGCCATTCCTTTAATACAGAGTGCTGTTCATTTTCTGAATGAAATGGCGAGTTTTGAATCTGCAAATATCCCAACTGCAATAAATTAACCTCGTGTGAAAAAAGAGATCCATATTTTTTTAACGGCTGTTATGTTCTTCACCCGCATCCCGGTACCCCGGACCATTGACCACAACCATGATATGTTGCAACGTTCTGCCCGTTACTTTAGCTGGGTGGGATTAATAGTGGGGTTCATTGGCGCTGCGGTTTTCTTCCTGGCAGCAAAAATATTTTCACCGCAACTGTCCGTCGCGCTTTCCATACTTGCCACCATCCTCACCACCGGTGCTTTTCATGAAGATGGCTTTGCCGATTGTTGTGATGCTTTTGGCGGCGGATGGACCAAAGAAAAGATCCTCCTTATCATGAAAGACAGCAGGCTGGGCACTTATGGGGTAACGGGGCTGATCGCCATCCTGGCTTTCAAATTCCTCCTGCTCACCGAACTGCTTGCGTACACAAATCCCTTACAGGTAGCGTTGCTCATGATTGCGGCACATAGCAGCAGCCGTTTAATGGCGGTGAGTATCATGCAACAATATGCATACGTGCAGGATACTGATACCAGCAAGAGCAAACCATTAGCCAACCGCAAACTGACCACCACAGAGCTCATCATTGCATTGGCCGGCGCTGTCTTACCCTTTGCCATGTTATCTTTTTATTACCTGCTTGCCTTGTTACCGGTTATCATTGCGCGCTGGTATGCCGGCCGTTATTTTAAGAAATGGATCGGCGGCTACACAGGCGATTGTCTCGGTGCCACACAACAGGTTTGCGAGCTCGTATTTTATGTATCCTGTTTACTGCTCACATCCTATCTTTAGTTTATGGAGATCTACCTCATCAGACATACTACACCCGATGTTGCAAAAGGCATTTGTTACGGACAAACCGATCTTGATGTAACGGATACTTTTGAAGAAGAAGTATTGCGTACAAAGGAACATTTGCCAATGCATGTTCAAACTGTATTCAGCAGCCCATTACAACGTTGCAGGAAATTAGCCACAGCTTTATTTCCGCAACACCATATTCAGTTACACACTGACCTGAAAGAGCTCCATTGCGGCGATTGGGAAATGCAGCCATGGGATGATATCCCCCAGGCAGAGATCCAACCCTGGATGGCTGATTTTGTGAACGTAGCAGTTCCAAATGGTGAAAGCTATACGCAATTGCATGCCCGCGTAGTAGATTGTTTTCAGCATATAGCACAGCAGTCTGGCCCGGCAGTCATTGTAGCCCACGGCGGCGTCCTCCGCAGTATCCTCTCACATATCACCAACACCCCGCTCAAAGCGTCGTTCGATGCCTTTACCCTGCATTATGGATGCGTTGTCAGGCTGACCAAGCAGGAGAACGGTTTCACACACGAAGTACTTTACAACATCTCCACCACCGGCAAAGAATGGCACCGCCCATCCCAGGAAGCCTAAGATTTTGATGTTTGCCTTTTGAATTTTAACTTTAGAAAAATCCCTCACCTCAACCATGGGCATCAGCTTTGATCAGTTGCTAACTATTTCCTTCACGCTGTTTGCCGTTATTGATATTGTAGGATCTATTCCATTGCTTATTTCGCTGAAAGAGAAGATGGGTGGCATCCGCACACTGCAGGCAACATTTGTATCGGGGGCGCTGATGGTGTTGTTCCTGTTTGTGGGAGAACCGTTTTTGAAGATGCTGGGACTCGATGTTCGTTCTTTTGCCGTTGGCGGTTCGGTGGTGATCTTTTTATTGGGACTGGAAATGGTACTCGGGCATGAGATATTCAAAGGAGATAAAGACACAAGTGCGGGCAGTGTAGTGCCTATCGCATTTCCCATTATTGCAGGAAGCGGTACTTTAACTACGATCATGTCGCTCAAAGCCAACTTTGAAACGGGTTATATTTTAGCCGGTATTGTGATCAATCTTTTAGTGGTCTACCTGGTACTCCATTCATTAAAGTTTGTAGAGCGGATATTGGGACGGGCCGGCTTATTGGCCATCAGGAAGTTCTTCGGGGTAATTTTGCTGGCCATTGCCGTTAAAATATTCAGCAGCAATATTGCAGCATTCGGAAAATGATCAAAACAGCACATATAACATCCTGTTTAACCACAATTGCCAAATGGTTGTTGGCTCATGTTGAGCTGGTTTTCTGGATAACAGCTTTAACAACACTCTTTTTTCTACCCGTTAACAAAGCAGCTTCCTCACTTTGTGTGTTCAGTTTACTGGGCCTTGGTCATTGTCCTGGGTGCGGTATTGGCCATGCCATTCATTATGCACTGTACCTGGATCTCAAAACATCTTTCAGTTACCACCCGATGGGAATACCCGCAGTAATAATTATATTTATGCGTATCAGGCAATTATTCAATCCAACAATTCACCCATATGAAGCCCAATCTCATTAACCTTATCCCGGCTCTGGAAGGCGAGGAACTCGTTTACCTACAAAGTATAACGCAGGAGCTGTCTGACGAGCAGTTGCAGAATTTCATTGCCGTATACAACGGCAAGCGAAGAAAAACAGACCATGTACTATTGGGCTGTGTATTAGGTTTTGTAGCGGTAGGCGGCATCCAGCGTTTTATGGTTGGACAGAATGGGATGGGCATTTTATACCTGTTCACAGGCGGGCTTTGTTTTATCGGCACCATTGTAGATACCATCAATCATAAAAAACTCACTTTCGAATACAACCAGCAGATGGCGCGGGAAGCGATGGCCATGGTATATGCTTATTAATAGGAAATCAGGCATACTTTCATAAATCACTATGCAACTGGTTATTGCTGCTGACCTTCTGTTTATTCAACTTATCTCATGCAGCAATCATTATTATCCTGACCCTGATTTTTTACGCTACACGCATCTAATATTTTCTCCAGCGGACAAAACCGGGTAAAGGATGATTGCAGCAGGTTGGCCCCAACAAAAGCCGTCATCCATAACCAGTTCATATTTGCAAAGTAGGCCAGGACAATACTGATCAGTACAAAACTGCCTGCAACTGCCCTTACAATTCTTTCTTTCTTCATATACTTATTTTTTAATTATTAAACAAAAGCCTCCACTGGCAAGGTGAATGCCCTGATTGGGTAATCACCAGGGTTTTCATCATTGTATTTTTTCACCAATGACAAAACACCCGAAGCATTATCATCAGGCGTAAAACTGAAGATAAATACCGAATCAAAACTTTCCTGGCCATAACTGAACCAGTTATCCAGAATATTATCAGGGCCGTTCTCTCTGTACCCGGTGGTACCAGTGGCACTGAATATCCTGACATCAGCCTTTTCAAATATTTCAGCCACAATTTGTTGGTATTCATTCAGGCTGGTTACAATCAATAATTTCATAAT
>JBHAFM010000158.1:0-8440 GCA_041856175.1 Sediminibacterium sp. | reverse complement strand
GTATGTTTTCCGAATAAACCTTATCACCGGATCTATCTTCAATCGGATGATAAGGTTTTGATAAACAAATTAACTTATGCAGGTTTAAAAAGTATCTGGCGATAATTTATTTCCAATATCTGGTACCATACTGTGTTGAAAGGATTGTTGATATTCAATCATTGGGTTGTTGTTAGTAAGAAATCAATTATAAGACGCATTGATTGATTTTATTGAATTTCTTCAACGTTTCAACACTTTTTTGGGCTAAGCGCAACTTGAATTCTTTATAAAAGAATGAGCCATAAGAAAGTAATAAAACACCAGGGCGCAGCAATCAACCGCCGGAAATTTCTAAAAAGCAGCGCAGTATTCGGCGGTGTGGCAGGGGCGGTACTGACTGGTACAGCGGCTATTGCAGCGGCTGCAACAGGAGAGATGAACAGCGAGAAAACAAAGGAAGCGAATGATCTGGAAGTGCCAGGTGGTGAGCTCTTGTATAATGGTATTCAATTACCTGTCGAATGGCCTCCCCGGACAATGAAGCCTGATTCTTATGCGCCCATGCCGGTTCCTTACCTGTTGTCACCACCTTCGCTCATCCCCATCGATACAGGCCGGCAGTTATTTGTTGATGATTTCCTGATCGAATACACGAACCTGAACCGCAAATTCCATCAACCCGTTAAACATCCTGCTAATCCGCTCCTCAGGCCGGAAACCAGTATAGAAATGAATGAAGGTCTTTGTCCAATGGCGGCGCCTTTTTCAGACGGATGTTTCTACGACCCGCAGGACAAACTTTTCAAGCTTTGGTATATGGCTGGCTGGTTCGATGGAACAGCACTGGCAACCAGTTCCGATGGTATCCATTGGGAACGTCCTGCATTAGATGTCGTGCCCGACACCAACATGGTACTGGCACCAAAAAATGACCTGCGCCGTGATGGGGCTTCAGTCTGGTTAGACCATGATGCTAAAGATCCTGCCGAACGGTTCAACATGTATTTATATGCACGTGAGGGTAAGATAGGTGGCAGGTTGAGTGCGCATGGCGGATTCTTACTGACCAGCCCGGATGGCATCCACTGGAAATGGGGCGGAAAGATCGGCCGGTCGAGCGATAACAACACTTTCTTTTACAATCCCTTTCGCAAAAAATGGGTATTTACGATTCGCAGGGAAAGCCGCCCGGCACCACCATGGTCTGATCCCTGGCGGCATGAAAACGGCAGGGCCCGGTCTTATTGGGAAAATACAGATCTTAAGGCGGCTCTTAACGAATGGGACGGAGCTGTTTTTTGGTTCGGCGCCGATCAGTTAGATCATAAGCGGGCCAATTATACGATTGGCCAGGAGCCGCAAATTTATAAAGTGGATGCAGTTGGTTATGAGAGCCTCGTAGTGGGACTGATCCAACCCCATTATGGGCCAGCAAATGAACAGTGCGCTAAAGGCGGGTTTCCTAAACTGACCGAATTACAGGTGGCATTCAGTCGCGATGGATTTCATTGGGATCGCTCCTGCCGCGAGACATTTATCGCCGGAGAACCAAATGATAAAAATAGCTGGGAACGCGGGTATATACATTCGACAGGTGGGGTATGTAATGTAGTGGGCGACAAGCTGCATTTTTATTACACTGCATTCAAAGGAAATGAATCGAACCTGCATCCATTGGAATATTGGAGCGGCATGTATGCAAATGCAGCTACAGGGTTGGCGGTATTGAGACGCGATGGTTTTGCTTCTATGGAAGGAGAAGGAGGAGGAGGAATGCTACTTACCCGGCCGGTAATATTCAGCGGGAAATACCTGTTTGTAAATGTTGATGGGCTCCAGGGAAAACTTTATGTTGAAGTTTGTGGGGAAGATGGCAAAGCATTACCCGGCTTTACCCGTTCTGATTGTTTACCCATCAGTACCGACAGCACAAAGTTTCCAGTGAAATGGAAAGAGGGGGATAGTTTGGAATCACTTGCCGGTACGCGGGTAAGGTTTAAATTTTACCTGGACAATACCCGCTTGTATGCTTTCTGGGTCAGCCAGAGCCGGCAGGGGACAAGCGGTGGGGCAACAGCCGCAGGTGGCCCAGGGCTTAATGGCAACTGGGATGTATAAAGGATAACGGTACAGGAAAGCGCTTATCAATCAAACAAAACATGAATCTTACAGCGATCAGAACAGTAGTGTTTAAAACGGCTTTTAGTCTGGCTGCTGTATGCTTGATCGTTGCTGTTTCGATGGTTTTAAGCGGAAACACAGGAAAAGCGGGGCCATTCTTTATAGGTTTTTTTGCCACAGTAGCATTTGGTTTTAGCGGTTTTTCATCGCTCAAAGGTTTTGCTTATACAGTAAGCATTCTGGCGGCTGTAACGGCGGCAATGTATTACCCGGATTACTTTATTGAATGGAAGGGGTTCAGGTTTAGTACGTTTATTACTCCCTTATTGCAGCTGATCATGTTTGGCATGGGAACATCAATGAGTGTTAAGGACTTTGCAGGAGTTGTTAAAATGCCCAAAGGAGTCATCATAGGTGTCACGAGTCATTTCCTGATCATGCCTTTGCTGGGTTATTTCTTTGCACATATCAGCGGATTTCCTCCTGAGGTCGCTGCCGGAATCATCCTGATTGGTTGTTCCCCCAATGGAATGGCATCAAACGTCATTTCTTATCTCGCGAAAGCCAATCTGGCGCTTTCCATAACAATAACTGCTATTTCAACATTACTGGCGCCGCTTATGACACCATTATTAATGAAATGGCTGGCTGGTGAATTTATCGAAATTAATGCGTTTGAAATGATGCTGGGGATTGTTAAAATGGTAATGCTCCCTATCGGCGCAGGGCTTTTGTTCAACAAGCTGTTGAGCGGCAAAGCAAAATGGTTTGATAAAGCCATGCCATTAGTGTCGATGCTTGGTATTACCTGCACCATTGTCATTATCACCGCCGCAGGGAGAAATAGCCTGCTGAATCTTGGCCCGGCGCTGATACTAATTGTACTTGGTCATAATTTATCTGGATATACATTGGGTTATTGGTCAGGACGTCTGTTCAGCATGAATGAAAGGGATTGCCGTACTATAGCTATTGAAGTGGGCATGCAAAACGGGAGCCTTGCTTCAGGCATTGCAAAAGAAATGGGCAAAATAGCAACAGTTGGGTTAGCCCCGGCTATATTTGGCCCTTTGATGAATATTACGGGTTCCATTCTGGCATCTTATTGGCATCGTAAACCTATTCCGGAAGCGAAAAGCAACAAAGAGAAGCCGAGACTGGTGAATATCGTATCTTAAACTATGTTATTTAAACAGTAAGAAAAGGCATAGCTGAAGCTATATTTATTCACAGCCTGGCAGGCATTTTAAATCAAGCCCATGAAAGTTTATTATGAAGATTTAAAAAAAGAATTCAAACGCATTTTACTCAGGTTGTCCTTCACAGAAGAAAAAGCAACATTATGCGCCGGCATTTTTGCTGGTAATAGTCGCGATGGAGTGCATTCGCACGGGTTAAACCGCTTCCCTGTTTTTGTGAATTATGTCAGGGAAGGTTTCATTGATATTCATGCCGAACCTTGCTTTATTGATCAAAGCGGGTTGATCGAACACTGGGACGGGCATTTAGCCCCTGGCATGTATAATGCCACCAAAGCTATGAACCGGGCAATTGAGCAGGCTAAGATTAGTGGGATTGGTTGTGTGGCTGTCAGAAACACGAATCACTGGATGCGTGGAGGTACTTATGGCTGGCAAGCTGCTGATGCAGGTTGTATCGGCATCTGTTTTTCCAATACCATTGCAAACATGCCGCCTTGGGGAGGTAAGGAGCCTAAGCTGGGCAATAACCCGTTGGTGATTGCCATCCCAGGCGAAGAAGGCTGTCATATTGTATTAGACATGGCGATGTCGCAATTTTCTTACGGAAAATTGCAGGATATGCATCTTAAGAAAAAGGAACTCCCCGTGCCCGGCGGTTATGATACCAATGGAAACCTGACAACAGACCCTTCTGCTATTACGCAATCTCAGCGGGCTTTACCTATTGGTTTCTGGAAGGGGTCAGGTTTGTCTTTTATGCTTGATGTGCTGCTGACATCGATCACCGGCGGACGATCAACTGCCAGGATCAGTCTTAGCGGAAAAGAAACGGGGCTTTCGCAGTTTTTCCTTTGCATCCATCAGGATAATTATCACCAGCAATTGGTAAAAGAAATTATTGAATATACAAAATCAAGCGCCTTGGCAGACACAAACGAGCAGGTATTATACCCGGGAGAAAATACGCTGGCAACACGTCGAAAAAATGAGTTAGATGGAATCCCGGTAAATGAAGATATTTGGGCAAAAGTATTGGAAATGTAATCCAGCTGCTTGACTAAAAATTATTTCGGCATGAAGAACAGTATCAAAACGTTTTGGTTGCTATTGTTGATCTCTTTCAACGTTTCAGCACAAACTCCTGCTGCAACCATACCTCATTTTCGCTTATTCAGGTCAGACAAAACAGTTTTTACCAACAGGAACCTGGTGCCGGGTAAGATGTCGTTCTTTATTTTTTTTGATGCAGGATGCGATCATTGCCAGCGGGCCATGTCGCACCTCAGCCAGCATTACGACGCATATAAGAAAGCAGCCATTTACCTGGTAACAATGGATGCACCCGCAACAACAGATTACTTTATGCGCGAATATGCCCCAAACCTGCCGGGCAAAAAAAATATAACCATGCTGCGCGACCTGCAATATGAATTCATCAAGAAATTTAAGCCCAGGAAATATCCATCCATGCTCCTGTATTCGGCAGAAAAGAAATTAATACTGTACGAGGATGATGAAGGGAATATGTCTAAGTTCGTGAAGTTGATTAAGTAACCGGTAATTGCAGCAGGGATTAATAACGCGGAAAGTTTGTACATTAGGTTTTTATTGTCCATTATACACCAATTATTTATGCTTACCAGACGCGATTTCCTTGCCAAGACCGCTGCTTTATCAGCCTCCAGCGTATTGTTCTCTCCAAGTGCATTTGCCCGTTCTCCACTGCTTGAAAAAATTGGCATACAGTTTTTTTCCCTGCCCAAGCTTTTGGAGCAAGACCTGGCAGGGGCATTGGCTTTGCTGTCTAACATAGGATACAAAGAAGTAGAATTGTATGGCCCTTTTCCCTTCAGTACAAAGACCGCACAGGATCGCTGGAATGCTGTTACACCTGCACTGGGGTTTAAAGGCAGCGGCTATTTTGGCCATACCGCGCATGAAGTAAAAACAATGCTGAAAGCAAACGGATTAACGGCACCATCTATTCATACAGACCTTGAAACCCTGCAGACGCGGATGGGCCAATTAGGGGAAGCTGCGCATATACTGGGACATAAATACGTCATTCTGCCTTCTATCCCCGATGAAAAAAGAAAAACATTGGACGATTATAAAAGAATGGCAGAAACGTTTAATAAGATCGGCGCGTCTGCAAAGAAAGCAGGAGTAAAATTCGCCTACCACAACCATGGATATGGATTGAAAGAAATGGATGGCCAGGTTCCCCTGAAACTGATACTCGATGGCACAGACCCGTCATTGGTATTTTTTGAAATGGATCTTTACTGGACCACAGCGGGCGGCGCTGATCCTGTTACTTACCTCGAAACCTATAAAAACAGGTACCACCTGATGCATATAAAAGATATGTCAAAAAGCGTACGTTTTTCGGGCGACGGCGGTAATGCAAAACAATGGATAGAATTATTTCCATACATGACCACGGCCGGCAATGGAGTGCTTGATCTCAAAACGATTCTAACGAAAGGGAAAGAGATGGGTGTAAAGCATTTTATTGTAGAACAGGATATGGTGGCTAATCCTGAAACAGCCCTCAGGAAAAGCTTTGATTACCTGGCATCGTTGTAACAGCAACAATATCAATCAGTATATTCTCATGCTGATTTTTTGATTCCACCAGGAAAAGCAGTAGATTTATTTCAGGTGCAGGAATACTTTTCTTCATTTATAAATAACTGAAGATGAATCATGCCGAAAAAATCAAAACCGCTTTTGACCGCGTCGTAAAAGCGTTTTCACGTAATCCACAAATAGCAAAAGGTACAGGAGTTTCTGTGAGCCGCATAACAGCCGGACTAACCTGTGAAATACAGGAAGGTAAGTGGACATTCACAGCAGATATGCCTGAAACGGCAGGCGGTAACGACAAGGGCCCTACGCCTGGCGTATACGGAAGAGCGGCATTAGGTAGTTGCCTGGCCATAGGATATATGATGCGGGCTGCCAGGTATGACATTGCTGTTAAATCACTGCAGGTGGAAGTGCAGGCTGATTATGATGATGGTGTTTTATTTGGGACGAGTGATGGCTATCCGGGGTATCATGAAATAAGGATCACTGTGAAAATTGACAGTGATGCCGGTAAAGAAAAAATAATGCAGCTGCTCAAAGAAGCGGACGCGCATAGTCCCTACCTCGATGTATTCAGCAGGGCACAGACATGCAAGGTTGATTACGAAATTATCTCCTCTAAAATACCAGCATAATGGATGCAGCATTACAACGGCGTATTCAGCGGTATGGGTGGGACAAAGCCGCTCATTTTTACGAATCCTCCTGGCAACAGCAGTTGAAACCTGCGCAGGAACAGCTTATGGAACTGGTGCAAATAAAGGCAGGCGAAAAAGTGATTGATATTGCCTGCGGTACGGGGTTGCTCAGTTTTCCTGCTGCTCAGAAAGTGGGTGCAGGCGGCTTTGTTTTGGGTGTTGACCTTTCAGATCACATGGTAAACATAGCTGAAGCTTTGGCAAAAGAGAAAGAGGTGCCAAATATAAAATTTCAGCAGATGGATGCTGAAATACTGCAGGTGGAAGATAATGCGTATGATGCAGCAATCATTGCTTTGGGATTGATGTACGTGCCAGATCCGCAACAGGCAATAAAGGAAATGTACAGGGTACTGAAACCCGGTGGCAGGGCAGCAGCTGCCGTGTGGGGACAAAGGAAAGAGTGCGGTTGGGCTAACCTGTTTGAAATCGTGGATAAGCGGGTAGCGTCTGAAGTTTGTCCTATGTTCTTTAACATGGGCAATCCCACCATCCTGCAACGAAATTTTGCGCAGGCAGGCTTTCAGCAAATAGAAGAAGTGCGGCTGACCACTTTCCTGCACTATGATTCTGCCGATGAAGCCTGTAAAGCCGCTTTCCTGGGCGGCCCTGTGGCGTTGGCTTATCATAAGTTTTCCGATACCATAAAAGAAGAAGCCAACGAAGAATACCTTGCTTCCATACAACCGTTTAAAACAGGTGCGGGCTATAAAGTACCAGGAGAGTTTGTAGTGGTGCTGGGACATAAATAAAATGTGCTAACATTGCCGGTATTTATTAAACAGTTTCCATAGCAATATGATTATTGAACCTAAAATGCGGGGATTTATTTGCCTCACTGCTCATCCAAAAGGATGCGAGCAGAATGTTATCAATCAAATCAACTACGTACAATCAAAAGGGCCCATTGAAGGCCCCCAAAAGGTATTGGTCATCGGCGCCTCCACCGGGTTTGGATTGGCGTCAAGGATTACCAGTGCCTTTGGTTCCAAAGCAGCCACGATCGGTGTATTTTTCGAAAAGCCTGCAAAAGATGGAAAACCTGGTTCCCCGGGTTGGTATAATACTGCTGCTTTCGAAAACCAGGCGAACCTGGCCGGGCTGTATGCCAAAAGCATTAATGGTGATGCTTTTTCAAATGAAGTAAAACAAAAGACCATTGAACTCATCAAAACTGATTTGGGACAGGTAGACCTGGTGGTGTACAGTTTGGCATCTCCGCTTAGAACACACCCCGATACAGGGGTAACCCACCGTTCTGTATTAAAGCCGATCGGAGGAACCTTCAGCAATAAAACAGTGGATTTTCATACAGGAACGGTTTCGAATATATCCATAGAGCCGTGTACGGATGAAGAAATAACCAATACCGTTGCAGTGATGGGGGGTGAGGATTGGGCTATGTGGGTGGCGCACTTAAAAGCAGCAAATGTATTAGCTACCGGGGCAATCACAGTTGCTTATTCTTATATCGGGCCATCACTGACAGAAGCCGTATACCGGAAAGGAACGATTGGACGTGCAAAAGATGATTTAGAAGCTACTGCATTCACCATTACAGATCAATTAAAAGACATTAACGGAAAGGCATTTATTTCAGTAAATAAGGCGCTGGTTACGCAGGCGAGTGCTGCCATTCCCGTTATTCCATTGTACATTTCTTTGCTCTATAAAGTAATGAAGGAAGAAGGAGTTCATGAAGGTTGCATAGAGCAGATACAGCGCTTATTCAAAGAGCGTTTATACACCAATGAAGCGGTACCAACTGATGCACAAGGGAGAATTCGTATAGACGACTGGGAAATGCGGGAAGACATTCAGGCGAAAGTAGCTGAGTTATGGGCG
>JBHAFM010000157.1:0-31001 GCA_041856175.1 Sediminibacterium sp. | reverse complement strand
ATGGCGTAAAAATGGGGTGCCAGCATTGAACCCCGCACCAGGCTTAAACAATATTCCAAGAAGGATCAGCTATGGCCCCAATGAATCACAGCTTAACCCCACCAATTACGCTACTGCTGCTGCTAAGTACCAGGATGCGTCAGGGGCTGACTCTCAATATGGAAAGGTTTGGTGGGATAAATAATCTCTTATAATATAATAATAATGCGGGAGCCGGCCATGAGCCGGCTCTTTTTTGCTAGGGTCGTACACATTTTTTAATACTATGAAACGTTCGTGTAAAATATTTTAACTTTTTATTCTAATAAGTTACATTCGTTTCTCTTTTTACATTCTAAAACTATTGCACATGAAGAAAATCTTATTTTCTCTCTTTGTGATGCTGCTATGTATTAGTATAGCGGCCACAGCACAGGTACGCGTGATTACAGGTACCGTGAAAGACGAACAGGGAGTACCCATTCCCGGTGTTTCAATAAAAGTTAAAGGAAGCAGCGCTGCTGCTGTTGCAGATGATAAAGGCTCCTTCAGGATCAGTGCTTCTGATAACGCCCTATTGATATTCAGCGCAGTCGGTTTCAACGATATTGAGCAAAAAGTAGGGAAATCGTCATCCCTGGCCATTCTCCTCACCAAAAATGTCAGTGAACTGGAAAATGTGGTAGTAACCGCCCAGGGCATCAGGAAAAAAGCAAAGGATATTGGTTATGCCGTTGCCAAAGTCTCTAACGAAGAGATCAATGTAGGCCGTTCCCCACAACTGGCACAGGCGTTATCCGGTAAAGTATCTGGTTTGGCTATTTACAACGTCAACAATAGCGTTGACCCCGCCGTTAAAGTGGTACTACGTGGTTATCGTTCTTTGACCGGTAACAACGAAGCCCTGGTGGTGGTAGATGGTATGCAGACCACGCAGACGGTCCTCGCACTGATCAACCCTAACGATATCGAGAACGTGTCTATCCTGAAAGGTGGACAGGCAGCTACCCTTTATGGCTCTGCCGGTATCAACGGTGCAATCGTGATCACTACTAAGAAAGGTACGAAAGGCGGTAAACTGCGGGTCTCTTATTCCAATTCTACCAACTTTGACCAGATTAGCTTTCTGCCCAAGTTTCAGACCAAATATGGTAATGGCTCTCATTATGCAGATGCTTATGGAACTGCCGGGTGGAAACCCAATTATTTAGACCGGATGCATGACAACTGGCGTCCGTTTGAGAACCAGCAATATGGTGATGCTTATGATGGACAGCCAAGAATTATAGGCCGTCAGTTAGAGGATGGCAGTAAGCTGATCATCCCTTATGCAGCTATTCCTAATTCCAGGAGAGATGCTTTTGATATAGGCGTTTCAACCAATAACCAGGTAAGCTTTGACGGAGGAGATGACCATGGCTCTTTCCGTTTATCTATTGAAAACAATAAGATCAATGGTATCGTGCCTTTAGATAAGAGTGAGCGTACCGGTATACGATTGGGTTCCAGCCGGGAATATGGTAAATTGAATGTTGGTTTTAACGCTTCTTATGTGCAGGCCAATTATGACAGGACTTCCTCTGATTTTTATTTTGACCTGATCAACGTGGCAGCACATATTCCGATTAAAGATATGCGGGATTGGAGGAACAATAAATTTGCCAACCCCAATGCTTTCTACGATGATTATTACAACAACCCTTATTTTAATAAGGACAATAACCGCATGAATTACCTGGATGCTAATTTGCAGGGTAATTTTGATATTACGTACAAGGCATTTTCCTGGTTAAACGTGTACAATCGCTTAGGGGTGATGAACAACTCCCGTACGCAGAAAAACAGGACAGGTAAGTTCATTTATACTGACTGGGCCAAGAACAAGGCGTTTGTGCCAGCTCCATGGGATTGGGCAAACGATTATGATGGCATTGACCGTGCCGGTTCTGATATCCTGGGAGGTGTTGCCGATATCTCAACTTCTGAGAACGTGATTAATAATGAATTTCAGTTGCAGATGGCCAAGGATTTCGGACAGTTTTCCAATAAACTGATCCTGGGTTACAGCTTGTACCAACGCAAGACAAAAACCATTGTTGTTGGTTCCAGCTCAATTGTAGTTCCGGAAGTATACAATGTTTCTAACAGGCAAGGTGAGCTAACAGGTGGGGAAGCGAATACACAGGAGCGTAAATATGGGTATTATGCGGATCTTACTACTGGCTATAAAGGCTGGCTGATCCTGAACGGTACTTTTCGTTTTGATGCTACTTCCAGGTTCTTTAAGCCTGACAGACCCAGCAATACATGGTCCTACCCTTATTATGGTGTAGCCTTGTCGTTCATTGCAACAGACGCGTTTCCTTCGCTGAAAAGCAGGAACCTTAATTATGCCAAACTGCGAGCGAACGTTAATAAGAATGGCAATGATAATATTCCTTTATATGGCCTTGATCTGACCTATCCCAATGGGAATGGATTTCCATACGGTAATATTGTTGGTTTAACGGTGGGTAATACATTGCCCGATGCCAACCTGAAACCAGAGTTTGTAACCTCTTATGAAGCAGGCGCGGAATTGCAATTGTTCAATAACAGGATTAACCTGGATGTATCGGCTTATACCCAGAGTTCCAAAGGCCAGGTAATCACGGTTAAGATTCCAAACTCCACCGGATTTTCTAATTTGCTCATTAATGTGGGGGAAGCCAAAAACTGGGGTTATGAAGCCGATCTGAAAGCACAGATCCTTCGTGCACGTTCTCTTAAATGGGACCTGAACATTCGTTACTCATACAACGATAACAAAGTGGTAGACCTTTATCCTGGTGTAGATGCATTTACATTAAGTAGTCTGGGTTATTCTACTACCAACGTTATTAAGGGAATGCGGTTTCCTATGCTACAGACTGATGGATACAAATATGCCGCTGATGGTTCAGGAAGAAGGCTGGTGAACAGTGCTTCCGGCTACCCTTTAAGAAATACAGCGTTAACCAACAGAGGTGGCACCCTGGCGCGTCATATGGTAGGATTAGGTTCAAGGGTGAGCTATAAGGAGTTTGCCCTGTCGTTTAATTTTGAATACCGTGGCGGTAACAAAATATTCAGTGACCTGGGAAGGCAAATGACCTTTACCGGTTCTGGGAAATGGACAGAAAACAGGGGGCCGCAGGTATTTCCGAATGCTGCTTATATAGATGCTTCAGGCAAAATTGTTGATAACAATATCAATGTACGTGAGCCGGAATATGGTCTCTGGGTAGATAACTACCGTCGTATTTCTGAGAACTTTGTTACACCAGGATGGTTCATCAAACTGAGAGATGTTAACCTGGCTTATACATTCCCTGAAAACCTGGTTAAGAAAACCAAAGTGTTCTCTGCAGCCAGTATTTCGCTATACGGCAGGAACCTGTTTACTATTGTTGACAAATTAAATTACTATACTGATCCGGAATTTAGTTTCACAACAGATAATGGTATTGGTATCAATACCACCAGGCAAACGCCACCTGTTCGTCAGTACGGGTTCAACATAAACCTTGTATTCTAATCAATACACTAATCTAAAATCTTTCGACAATGAAATTCAAACCACTTTATACATTAGCATTAGCGGCGTTGATAGGCACAGGATGTAAAAAAAGCTACCTGGATATCAATACCAACCCTAATAGCTTACCATCAGCCACTCCGGCTTTTGTGATCACCAATGCATTGAATACAACCGCCAGCAGTATGGTGCTGATCAATGAAACAGGATCTTATTGGTCAGGGCAATGGACCCAGTCAAGCTCCTATATATTGAACCCGGCAACTTTTACGTACAATTTCACCAATGCCGATTTTAATTATTGGGATGGCATGTACCGCAACCTGGAAGATTACCAATATGTCATCAACAACGCAGAAGCCAATGGCCAGAAATACTTCAAAGGCCCGGCCAAAGTAATGAAAGCCTTTGTATTCCAGGCTTTGGTTGATATGTATGGTAATATACCTTATAGTGATGCTTTAAAAGGAGGGGGTTCACTGGCTCCGAAATTTGATGATCAGAAAGCGGTGTATGAGGACCTGATCAAATTATTGGATGACGCGATTGTTGACCTGAAGGCGAATGCATTTGCAAGTAGTTTCGCAAGTACTGATATCGTATTTAAAGGCAATACCGGGAAATGGGTTCGGTTTGCGAATTCTCTCAAATTGCGCATCCTAATGCACCAGGCGCGTATGGCAGGAAGGGATGCTTATATCACAACAGAGATCAACAAGATCGTAACCGAAGGTTCTGGTTTTATCACTGGCCAGGAAGTGAGTTCAGGTGGAAGTTCATTCTATCTTGCAACAGCAGGTAAAACGAACCCTGTCTATGACAGGTGGGGATATGATGCCAATGGTGCGCAACGTTCGCTTGGCCGTTACCCAAGACCTACTAAGTTCTTATTTGATGTATTGATAACCAGCAATGACACGTTCCGACTGAAACGCATTGCTTATGCAAAAGGCGGTGAAAATGGGAATACTCCTGGTGTGAGTACACAGCCAGAGGTTATCAGCAACTATGTGGGCGTACCCTTTGGTGTAGCCTCGGGTTATACAGCGCCTGCTTCTTCCTGGATAGGGCCAAGCCTGATTGTAAAAGGTGAATATAACAGACCTTATATCCTGATGACTGCTGCTGAAATTCAGTTCTTACTGGCGGAGGCCAAACAGCGGTTCCCTGCTGTTACGCTGAGTGGCTCCGCACAGTCTTATTACGAAGAGGGCGTCAAACAATCATTCCGCGTTTTGGGTGTGGCGGATGCCGCCAACAACGCCAATACATTGTTGACAAGCGGTATCGCCGACGCTGACTGGACTGCTTCTACCGATAAATTGAGGGCTATTGCTATTCAGAAATGGCTGGCATTGACTAATTTCAACGGATTAGAAGCATGGACTGAATACAGAAGAACTAAATTACCTGTAACACCGCAGGCAAATACGGTTACTTCAACCGACAGACCTTTGCGTTTGTTCTATCCTGACACAGAAACTGGTTCAAATGGCGCCAATGTTGCTGCACAGGGCACCATTGATGTATTTAAAACAAAGATTTTCTGGGATGTGAACTAAGCTTAAGTACTGATCTAATAAAAGAGGGCCGAATATACACCGGCCCTCTTTCATTTTAAGGAGTGTGGTTTTAGACATACTTTTGTGTCATAACGAAACAAGTATGGAACAACAACCCAACACCCAGTTAAATATAGAGATCAGCGAAGAAACAGCAGAAGGGTCTTATGCCAACCTTGCCATCATCACCCATAGCAACGCAGAATTTGTGATAGACTTTGTAAACGTAATGCCTGGTACACCCAAGAGCCGGGTTAAATCGAGAATCATTTTTACCCCCATGCATGCCAAACGCTTCATGAAAGCCCTTGAAGAGAACATCGAGCGCTTCGAAGCAGCCAATGGGCATATACAGGACCTGGAGCATATTGAAATACCCATGAACTTCGGAGGACCCACTGCACAGGCCTGAACTATAAAATTCCTTCATCCGCAAAACTAAAATACCCTTCGTCGCTCACAATAATGTGATCCAGTACCGCTACCTGCAAATAAGCGGCTGCTGTTTTGATTTGTTGGGTAACGAGCTGGTCGGCCTTGCTGGGCTTTAGACTGCCACTCGGATGGTTATGGCAGAGTATGACAGCTACGGCATCATATTCCAGCGCTTTCTTTAATATGACCCTGGGATCGGCTACAGTGCCGGTAATACCTCCTTCGCTGATCACCTCAAAATGAATGATCTTATGCGCCTTATTGAGTAATACCACCGCAAAAACCTCCCTTCTTTTATGCGCCAGCCGGGTACGGAGGTAAAGGGCTATATCGCTGCTTTGCGCAACCATTTGTTTTTCATTACCGGCCATATTGCGCCTGATACCCAGTTCCAATGCCGCCGCAATGGCAGTGGCTTTGGCTTCTCCCAGGCCTTTGATCTTTAGTTTTACCAGCTCCCTTACCGACATGTTGGCTAATGTTTTCAAGTCGTTACGGGCCGCTGAGAGCAAGTTTTTAGCCAGTTCAACAGCATTGTTTTCCGGTGTGCCATTGTTGATGAGGATGGCCAATAACTCCGAGTTGCTAAGTGCGCCAGCACCCTTGCGTAATAGTTTTTCCCTGGGCCGGTCATCATCTGCCCAATGTTTAATACTGATCTTTTTCATCCTGTCCATAATAAAAATTACTAAAAAATCAAATCATAATTTCTTAACCTAATCGATATCTTCGCCGCATATTCCCCGTACAATATGAACCCATCCGTTAAGATATTCTCTGGCACTGGTTCTCAGAAGCTGGCAGAGAAAATAGCCCAACGTTTTGGCGCCCCCATTGGCAAGATCAATATCCAGAAATTCAGCGACGGCGAATTTCAGCCGATCTTTCTTGAAAGCATCCGGGGCGACTATGTTTTCTTAATACAAAGTACATATGCACCTACCGATAACCTGATGGAACTGCTCCTGATGATCGATGCCGCCAAAAGAGCCAGCGCCTACAAGGTTATTGCTGTCATTCCGTATTATGGTTTTGCACGGCAGGACAGGAAAGATAAGCCACGTGTTGCCATTGGAGCCAAACTTATAGCAACACTCCTCGAAGCAGCCGGAGCGGACAGAATTATTACCATGGATCTCCATGCTCCGCAAATACAGGGTTTCTTTGATGTACCTGTAGACCATCTCGATAGCTCGGCCATATTCATTCCTTATATAGAACAATTGAAGCTGGAGAACCTGGCATTTGCAGCGCCTGATGTGGGGAGCACCAACAGGGTAAGGGAAATTGCCAGCTATTTCAATGCCGAAATGGTGATCTGTGACAAACACCGCAAACGTGCCAATGAGATTGCCAGTATGGTGGTGATAGGTGATGTTGCAGGCCGTGATATTGTTTTAATAGATGATATATGTGATACCGGTGGTACCCTGGCCAAAGCTGCTGGTCTCTTAAAAGACAAAGGCGCCAGGAGTGTAAGGGCCCTCATCACACACCCGGTATTGAGCGGAAAAGCCTATGAAAATATAGAAAACAGCGTATTGGAAGAACTGGTTGTCTGCGATACCATACCACTGAAGCAGGAATCTAAAAAAATAAAAGCCATTTCTGTAGCGGACCTGTTCGCAATTGCTATACGTAATGCCTATGAAAATAAGAGTATTACGAGCCTTTTTATACACTCACAACTAAGAGGGCGCGATAAATAGGGCAGTAAACCAAAATTTCCCTACTTTTGCCGTCCAAAATTTTAAACAATGAAATCAATTACAATCGAAGGACAACTGAGGACCGAGCATGGCAGAAAAGCCGCCCGCCAGATTCGCTCTCAGGAGAACGTGCCAGGTGTAATTTACGGGGGCGCACAGGAGATCAATTTTCAGGCTCCTGCAAAGGCTTTCAAGCCTTTAGTATACACTGGTGAATTCCAACTGGCTGAAGTAAAAGTGGATGGCAAAACCTACAAATGCATTCTGAAAGACCTGCAGTTTGACAAAGTAGACGACTCCCTGATCCATGTTGACCTGCTGGAACTGGTGGGCGATAAGAAGGTGGTAGCAACTTTGCCATTGAAATTTGTAGGTACATCCGCAGGGGTGAAAGATGGCGGTAAGCTGATTATCAAAATGAAGTCTTTAAAAGTAAAAGCTTTACCAAAAGACCTGAGGGAAACGATTAATGTAGACATTACCAACCTCGAACTGAATGGCAACATCCGGGTAGAAGACGTAAAAGCAGATAACCTGGAGATACTGAACTCTCCACGTATTCCCATTGCTTCCGTAGTAATGACACGCCAGTTGAAGCAGGAAGAAGCAACTGCCGTTAAGGAAGAAAAGAAAAAATAACACCTGAATTTTAAGTAGCGGTTATACTTAAAAAAGCCTGGCATGCCTTATTTGCCGGGCTTTTAATTTAAAAAAGGGTTTCGTAGTGTACCAGGTACACGACTTTGGGAAATTTTATAGACGTACAAAACCACAGTTCTGTATTTTTACGTTCGTATGAGCAAATTTCTGATTGTTGGGTTGGGCAATATTGGTGATGAATATCGTCATACGCGGCATAATATCGGGTTTGATGTAATCAACGCCTTTGTATTAAAGCATGGCGCTTTTTTTAAAATAGACCGGCTGGCCGAAGTGGCGATGATTAAATGGAAAGGAAAGCAATTCACTTGCATTAAGCCCACTACTTATATGAACCTGAGCGGTAAGGCATTTAAATATTGGATGGATAAAGAGAAGATAGCGCTTGCCAACACCCTTACGGTCGTAGACGACCTGGCATTACCCCTTAATAAACTGCGTCTCCGGGGCTCAGGCAGTGATGCGGGCCATAACGGTCTTCGTGATATACAACTGACCATCGGAACAGACCAATACCCCAAACTCCGCTTTGGTATTGGGAACAATTTCCCGAAAGGCAGGCAGGTGGAATTTGTACTGGGTAAATGGCAGCCCGAAGAGGAGCCTGTTATACAACAAAAAATCCAAAAGTGTGGGGAGATCATAGAATCGTTTGCAACCATTGGTCTTGAAAAAACCATGAATTATACAAATAATTTGGCGTTCATAGAATAAAGCCCGTATTTCACAGTAACAACGGGAGGAAGGAAAAGTAATACAAGTGACCGATCACTTGATTACTGTTTTTAAACATACCAATTATGAAGATTTTTTGCGTAGGCAGAAATTATGCCGATCATGCAAAAGAACTGGGTAATGATGTTCCGGAAGAGCCAGTTCTATTCATGAAACCCAAAACAGCACTACTGCAATCCAATATTCCCTTTTACTATCCTGAGTTTTCCAATGAGCTTCACTATGAAGCTGAATTGGTATTGCGTATTTCCAAAAACGGCAGATACGTACCGGAGATGCATGCCGACAAGTATTATGATGCGATAACAGTTGGCATTGATTTTACAGCAAGGGATATTCAAAACGAATTGAAGAAAAAAGGGTTGCCCTGGGAAAAAGCAAAATCATGGGATAACTCAGCCGTTATCGGCTCCTGGATTCCTTTTCGTTCGGATATTGTGAAGCATGACATATACTTTTCGTTGCAAAAAAATAAAGAAATAGTACAATCAGGCAATTCCTGCGATATGATCTTTTCATTTGACCAGATCGTGGCAAACATTTCTAATTACTTCTCGCTGAATATCGGCGACCTGGTTTATACAGGCACTCCGGCTGGCGTGGGCGAATGCGTGGTGGGTGATGTATTGGAAGGTTATTTCGGCGAACAAAGAATGTTTGAGCTGGAAATAAAATAACCTATCATTGCTGTTTTTAACGAAGACCAGTCATGCATGCCAACACCTGCCCTGTTATTACGTGCCTATGAACTGATGGCTACTGCCAAAGCTATGTGCGATACCTACGAAGCCAACAGGCAGGTATGTAAATATGTGCATTCTACGTCACGCGGCCATGAAGCCATACAATTGGCTGCCGGCCTGCAGTTGCAGCCCTGTGATTGGATAAGTCCTTATTACCGCGACGACAGCATCCTGTTGGCAACTGGCTTTACCCCTTATGAACTGATGCTGCAATTGCTGGCGAAGCAGGATGATCCTTTCTCCGGCGGCCGTTCTTATTATTGCCATCCCAGCAGCAGGGATGAACACCGCCCCTCTATCATGCACCAAAGCAGCGCCACCGGTATGCAGGCCATACCCACAACAGGATTGGCCCAGGGTATTCAATTTTTTGAAAAGACAGGGCTGCACAAACTTGCCAGAACGCCGGATGGGCAATTGCCTGTTGTTGTCTGCTCTTTGGGGGATGGCAGCATCACAGAAGGAGAAGTGAGTGAGGCATTGCAGTTTGCTGTATTGAAACAGTTGCCCATCATCTATTTAGTACAGGATAACCAATGGAGCATCAGTGCATCAGCAGCAGAAGTCCGGGCAATGGATGTGTATGATTTTGCACTTGGCTTTAAAGGATTGAAACGATTGCAGTGTGATGGCAGTGATTTTATACATAGTTATGAAACCATGGAACAGGCCATTCAGTATGCCCGGACAGAACGCAGGCCGGTATTGGTTCATGCCAGGGTTCCGTTACTGGGGCATCATACCAGTGGTGTGAGAAGAGAATTTTACAGGAATAGGGAAGACCTGCAACAACATGGCTTGGAAGACCCCCTTCCTAAATTACGCCTGTTGCTGCTTGAAAAAGGATTCAATGAACAGGAATTGCAGCAGGTAGAAGCCGCAGCTTTAGACCAGGTACTGAACGACTTTACAAAAGCGCAGGCCGCAGCTGAGCCGGATAGCAGCACAGTGACCGATCATGTGTTTGCACCCACACCTGTGAAAGAAGAACAGGGACAACGTACGCCTAAGAATGCAGAAAAAGTATTGATGGTAGACGCAGCCCTGCATGCGGTGGAAGAATTGATGGAAGCATACCCGGAAGCTGTTTTGTTCGGACAGGATGTGGGTGCCCGACTGGGCGGTGTATTCAGGGAAGCAGCAACCCTGGCCGATAAATTTGGCGCACACAGGGTATTTAATACAGCCATACAGGAGGCATATATTGTTGGGGCAACGGCAGGATTGTCTGCTGTTGGCGTCAAACCCATTGTGGAAGTACAGTTTGCCGATTATATCTACCCCGGGTTTAACCAGTTAGTGACAGAATTATCCAAATCATGTTATTTATCCAATGGAAAGTTCCCCGTCCAGATGGTATTACGCGTACCGATAGGGGCTTATGGCGGTGGAGGACCTTATCATAGTGGCAGTATTGAAAGCACCCTGCTGACGATCAAAGGCATTAAGGTAGCTTATCCATCCAATGCGGCCGATATGAAGGGACTAATGAAAGCTGCTTTCCTGGACCCTAACCCGGTGGTGATGTTGGAACACAAGGGACTGTACTGGAGTAAGGTGCCGGGTACGGATGAAGCCCGTATGGTTGAACCTGCAAAAGACTATATCCTGCCATTGGGTAAAGCCAATCTTGTATTGACAGCCAATGCTGCGATGATGAAAAAAGGAGACACACTTTGTGTGATCACTTACGGAATGGGGGTATACTGGGCCAAAGCCGCAGCGGTAAGATACCCGGGACAGGTAGAGATATTAGACCTCAGGACATTATATCCGCTGGATGAAGAAGCCATTTACGCCCTGGTGAAGAAACATGGCCGGGTGCTGGTATTAACGGAAGAACAGCAAACCAATTCATTTGCAGAAGCCTTGACGGCGCGTATATATTATCATTGCTACCAATTCCTTGATGCCAAAATAGAAGTATTGGGAGCGCTGGATCTGCCTGCAGTACCCATTAACCTGGGCCTTGAAGCGGCCATGTTACCGGGGCCGGAGAAAGTTGCTGTCCGGATGGATAAACTTTTGCGTTCTTAGGCTTTTTTAAGCCCCCAAACACCCCTATATTTGCACCCCGTTTACAACGGAAAGCCGGCGAGGTAGCTCAGTTGGTTAGAGCGCAGGATTCATAACCCTGAGGTGATGGGTTCAATTCCCATCCTCGCTACACATTCGGTTTTAGCCTCTGAAACAGTGTTTTAGAGGCTTTTTTATGCCTTTTTCTTCCCTTTTATCTCGTTTTTAAAAATCGCCTCTAAATAATTTATATTTGAAGTACAACGGAGGTTTTTAGACAAACTGACGTTATGCGAAACCAGCAAATAACATATGGTAAAAACCACAGCCAAAAGCTTTATAAATAACATAATTAAGATTTTGGTGCTTGATTCAGCAGTTTATAGACAAGTTAAGGATTCAATCCTCTCTGCAACACTTATTGTACTATTTGTAGCTTTTTCTCATGGAATAGCAGGTATAATCAGAGCAAAAATAAATCATTGGAACTCATTTGAATCCTTTGTATTTGGCATAGAGGGAGAAGTGGTGTTTTGGCTTTCATCTTCTGTTATCTACTATATCATCGGAGTAGGAATATTACGACGTCGGGTTAAATTAATTGAAATATTGTCTTCAATTGGATATTCAATCTTTCCAGGCGTACTAATAATTGTCGCTGCTTTATTGCAATTAATTGATTTGTCTATTCCCATGTTGATTGTCATTTCAATTTACCGTTTTACGACAAGTATAAAAGCTCTCAGACAGACTATGGGATTAAAACTAATTACAGCGGCTATATTAGTTTTGGTAGGTGCAGCTATTGGTTTTGTTAGTTTAGCAATAGGTACAAGAATATCAGAGTGGATACTGTTAAGATGTAGCATTGCTTGCCAATATTTGGACTGGACAGGAAGAAATCAAACTGGCCATCTGTTTTCGGTCGAAGTCATTCAATTATTCAGAGAGTTAAGGCGTGTAGATGAGTTCTTTATTTCATAACTCGTTGATATTCATAACCCTGAGGTGATGGGTTCAATTCCCATCCTCGCTACACATTCGGTTTTAGCCTCTGAAACAATGTTTTAGAGGCTTTTTTGTGCCCTTTTCTTCTGTTACTCGTAAGACAAATGCATGTTAACGATACTTCACTCTAACATAACATTTGCTTAATAAGCGATCCGATGCCCGATTCTACCTTTGCTGCCATCTAAAACCATGGCAATGATGAAATATACCCTGAGGGCAACACTTCTTTTCCTTTTTTCTACAGGATACCTGCTGTTGAACGCACAAACAAATACTTCGATCAACGGATTTATCAAAACTGCAAAAGGCAATATCCTGCAAGGCGCCGCTGTCAGTGTCAAAAATGAATCGACAGGCTTTGTATATAAAGGCATATCAAACCTGAAAGGGTTTTATCAAATTACTGATGTTCCGTTGGGAGGCCCTTATACCATCACTGCCTCTTATACCGGATTTGGTACCCTTCAGAAATCCGGCTATACAATCGCAATAAGTGAAAACCTGAAAGTCGACTTTGAATTATCCGACCAGGTGACCGAGCTGAAGGAAGTAGTGATCAATGCAAGAAGGGATATTTACAGCAGGGTATCACCTGTAGGAACAGCAAAAAAACTTGGAACACAGGAAATCAAAGTAATACCTGCGAACAGCCGGAACTTCCAGGATTTAGCCAATATATCACCTTTAACAGGCGTGTCACCCGCCAATAATCCCAGCTTGAGTATTGGTGGTACAAGGGAAAGCTCCACAGGCATTACACTTGATGGGATGAATCAGCGGTTTATGATGAATGGTGGCTTGCTTCCTATTTTCACCATATCTATTGAGGCAATCAAAGAATATGAAGTGTCTACCAATAACTATGATGTACTGCAGGGCCGGCAGGGTGGCGGCGCTATTAATGTAATCAGTAAGTCAGGTACAAATAATTTTACCGGATCGGCTTTTTTTTACAACAGGAGCAATAAACTGACAGCGGCGAATGATTATTTAGGCAGGACACTGAAGGATTTCAATATCAACCAATACGGTTTTTCACTGGGTGGCCCGATCATCAAAAACAAACTGCATTTTTTTACCGCCTTTGATTTTGAGAGCAAAAGCCAGCCTGTTTCCGTGCTGGATGTACATGACCTGACAACTGAAAAAGCAGAAGGGATCTCAGCTGCCAACCTGCAGCGTTTCCTCACCATCCTAAACACTAAATATGGCCTTCCTGATCCTGCAAGCCAGGTGGGATTGTATTCGTTCAAGCCAATCAGCCGTACATTTTTTGGCCGCCTCGACTATCAACTCAACGACCGAAATACATTGACCCTGAGAACCAATTATTCATCACAGGAAAGTGAGTTTTCACCCTATGCTTATCCCGACAACGCCGCGGTAAAAGAATCATACGGGTCACACCTGATTAAATTATTTTCCACGCAGTTGTCTTTGAAAACAAAGTTCTCAGATAAACTTACCAACGATTTTAAAATACAGTATTTAAAAGCACAAAGAGATTTTATTCCTTATTCCTATTTGCCAAGGGGATTTGTGAATATTGCTTCTACGCTTCAGGACGGCACAAAAGCGACCAAAGCTTTTCAATTCGGTGGGAACCGGATTGCGCCGGAAAAGCAAGGGGAACAGCAGTTACAGTTTGTTGAAAACCTGTACCTGCAAACAGGTAAATTTCATTTCACTTTTGGTACAGACAATCTGATCACTTTTACACATACGCTCAATACCAACGAACAGGGAGGATTGTTCCAGTTTTCCAGCTTAGACGATCTGGATAATTTAAAGCCTAATGCTTACACCAGGCTGGTACCCCTGAATCCATCGAATGGATTTGCCCAATATTTAAACCAAACTGCACTGGATCTATCGGCCTATGCCCAAATTGATTACAGGATCAATCCTAAAATGAATATTACCGGCGGACTTAGGTGGGATGCCACTGTTTTTACCTCGAAACCCGGATATAATCCTTTGGTATTCCAGCTTTTAGGAAAAAGTACAGATAAGGTGGCGAAAGATTATACCAACTTCCAGCCCAGGATACAATTTACGTACGACCTGAAAGGAGACCAGACTTCGGTTCTTCAACTGGGGTCAGGACTTTTCTCTGCCAATATTGTTCACTGGGCTCAGTTAAGTAATATCCTGCAATCAGGGTTAAACCTGGCAAATGTGGTGTACCCGGCCAATAACCTGCCAATACCCGATTATCCATCTTACCGGAAAAACATCAATACTGTACCAGGTGTGCCGGATAATAGCGGCCCGATCCCGCCCTATATCAATATGATCGGAGATGATTTTCACGCGCCCATGACCTGGAAAAACAATATTTCTTTCAAGCAGTTTTTCAACAGAACTTTTTATGCGGGTATTAATGTGTATCATTCCTATACCTATCATAACTATCGTTATGTGGATTTAAACCTGAGGAACACACCGGATTTCACTTTAGCCAATGAGGCAAACAGGGGAGTATTTGCTCCGGCGAATAAAGTTGCGGTAGCTAATCCTGTCAATCCTAAAGTAGTGAGTTATCCGATTGCTTATAAAGACGTAGTGAATCACCCGGAACTGGGACGTGTACTTGAACTCAACGGTGACTCACATATATGGCAGGTGGGAGCGGTGTTGGAAGCGGGGGTGATTATGCCTTCCAATGGACTGCTTAGCGCTTCTTATACCATTAATAAAACCGACGATGATAATTCGTACAACTGTTGTATTGCACGGACTACTTATAGCAGTGGTAATATTGTAGACGATCCGCGGGCATTGGCCGTGAACCGTGGCGGAGCTAATACAGATTTTAGAAATAAAGTAGTAGTGACGGGCATTTCTCCTGAAGTATTTGGCTTTCAGCTGGGCTTGAAATATGTTGGTATTTCAGGCAATCCGTGGACACCTGTTGTGTTTGGAGATATTACGGGCGATGGTTCCAGTTTAACCATTAATAATAATAAACGGGCATTCATCTTTGACCCTTCAGTCATCAATGCTAACCTTAATGCAACACCATTTGAAAAGCAGCTGGCTACAGACCTGGTTAAGCTGATGAATAATCCGGATAATACGGCAAGGAATTATTTGAAAGATCATCTTGGCCAAATGACCTCACGCAATGAATTATACAATCCTTTCTGGAGCAATATTGATATCAGTTTGTCTTATACACTCGGTAACAAGCTGATCCCGGCTTTGAAAAAAAATAAGCTGATTTTCCAGGCACAGGTTTTCAATTTTGCAAACCTTTTGAATAAAGACGCGGGAAAAAGAAATATTGTTTCGGGTACTAACCAGCAATTGTTTAGAACACTGGGACTGGATCCGGTTGCTTTGGCACAGGGAAGAACGCAATACGCTTATACTGTAAATCCAACTTTCGGACAATTGATACCGGTTAACGACCGTTACCAGGTTCAGTTAGGTGTTCGTTACGAGTTCAGATAATTTGTATTAACTGATTGATGGTTAAAGGCTTTGCTAAGGGCTGGGTTATTCATAATCCGGTGCCAACCTCGGTGCCGTTCAGTTGCATCATTAAAAGCATCCCGGAAGATGATGTTCAGCTGACCCAGCTGTATCCTACATAATATATAACTAGCGAAAGTCTCTTTTTAAAGAGACTTTTTTGATTTTATATACCTAAGATAAAAACTATCAAATCTCCTGGCTTTTTGTTTATAAGCATGCCTGCAGCATTTTATCGCATAACTTACTTGCTGGTTTGTTTTTGAGAATAAGTTACAATTGTTTATATTGTAATAGTAAGTGTACAATCGAGACTTAATCTTAATTGTTACCTCTTTTATTATGCTGGAAGTTTTATCATACCAAATAGCTGATAGCATTGATATTAAGCTTTTTAAAGCCACATTTAAGGCTGAGCTTCATTATAGTGATGCGGATGAATTATTTTATAAAACAGGCGCCGAGCATTTTATTTATGTGTTTAAATATGGGGTGGTGTGTTTTTTAAATTATGATGCGGTAAAAGTTACCGAGTTCTTAAGGCTCATCTCCTCCTTTTGTAAAAACCTGTTTGAAAATCATTTAAGCGAAGTATTTCAGATTGAAACCAATACCAAAGAAAATAAGATCGGGTATAATAAGATAGAAATTGTTAACGCAGATGAACAAATATTGAGATTGATTATGTTGAATGTGTCTCAGTCTGTTGCATTGGATTATTACTCTGAGCAAACTAATAAACTCTTAGAAGAAACGAATTTTCATACCCAGTACCTGGAAAAAAAAGGGAGGCTTGGTATATCAGGAATCAATCTGAAAAAATATATAGGTAAGACACTCCTTTTGAAAAACAGGATAGCTGAAAACCTGTATATATTTGACTCTCCCCCTGAAACATGGGAAGACGAGAACCTCAATAAGATTGATATGGGTATGAAGCGAGCCTTTGACCTTCAGGAAAGGTTCAGAAACATCCAGGAAGGGTTAAATATTATAAAGGATAACCTGGCTTTATTTAAAGATTTATTGCAATATAGAAACAGCAATATGTTAGAATGGATTATTATTATCCTGATTTTAGTTGAGGTCCTGAATTTGTTCCTTGTCAGATTATTCAAATGAAGCGGTTATGTATTCTACCATTAAATCACAGCCTGTTATATTTATCATTTTTGGCAGCACTGGCGATCTCAGTTGCCGTAAGCTGGCTCCCGCGCTTTACAATCTGTTTACGGAAGGATGGCTGCCGGATCAGTTTGCTATCATAGGTACTGGCCGCAGCCCGCTAAGCGATCAGCAATTTGCAGAGAAGATATTAGACGGAGTCAACCGGTTTTCCAGGAATGGTAAAGCAGCAAAAGATAAATGGGACCTGTTTTCTACCCACCTTTTCTACCAGGATGCCGACATTAAAGATGGGGAAGCCTATAAAGCATTGGGTGCAAGTATAGAGAAACACAGTGCCGGATGGCAAACCAAGGCTAATGTCATTTATTATCTTGCAGTATCGCCCGGTTTGTTCCCGGGTATTGCTGAAAATATTTGTAAAAACAAACTGGCAGAAGACCCTGAAAAAACGAGGATCGTACTGGAGAAGCCTTTTGGGCATGATCTCGAATCGGCCAGGTCACTCAACAAATTATTAGAAGATATATTTCACGAAAGACAGATATACCGTATCGATCATTACCTGGGTAAGGAAACAGTGCAGAATATCATGGCTTTCCGGTTTGCTAATTCCCTGCTGGAACCAACATGGAACCGGAATTATATTGAACACGTGCAAATATCGGTTACCGAACAGTTAGGCGTTGAAGAGCGGGGCGAATATTATGATGGCTCAGGCGCGTTGCGGGATATGATCCAGAATCATTTACTGCAATTACTCTGTCTTATTGCGATGGAACCTCCCATTAATTTTAATGCGGAAGAAGTACGCAACCGAAAAGTGGATGTATTAAAAGCCATGCGCAGGTTTACGCCCGAAGATGTGCGCATGTCCGCAGTAAGGGGACAGTATGGCGGCGGATGGATGGAAGGAAAAGAAGTAGCCGGGTACCGCCAGGAACCAAAAGTTGATCCTGCATCGAATACAGAAACATTTGCAGCGATAAAATTCTTCGTGGATAACTGGCGCTGGCATGGTGTGCCATTTTATATGCGTACGGGTAAGCGCATGCACCGGTCGGAATCTATTATTGCGATCCAGTTCAAAGATGTACCTCATCGTGTATTTCCATCGGAAGCTACGGAAAGCTGGCAGCAAAACAGGCTGATCATCAGCATACAACCCGAAATGAGCATACGCTTGCAGGTCCAGGCAAAAAGGCCCGGGCTCGATATGTTATTAAATACAGTGGACATGGTATTCGATTATAAAGGCACTTACACAAGCCAGGCACCGGAAGCTTATGAAACCTTGCTCTTGGATATCATGCTCGGAGACCAGACCTTATTTATGCGTGGTGACCAGGTTGAGTGTGCATGGGATCTTTTAATGCCGATCCTGAATACCTGGCAGCACAGGGAAAGCCTGAACTTTCCTAATTATTCAGCTGATTCATGGGGACCGGAAGTTGCAGAAGCTTTGATAGCCCGGGACGGTTTCCATTGGGTTGCTTTACCCCTTAATGGTAAAAAATAAATGGTTATGAACATGCATATCTTTAAAACCAGTGATGAGGTAATTACCAACCTCGCTGCTTTTCTTGTTGAAGCAGCCCGCCTGTCAATCGTAAACCATGGAAGGTTCTCCATTGCTCTTTCCGGTGGCGTCTCGCCCCAAAAATTATATGAATTGCTTGCATCAGCTGCATTCAGAGGTCAGGTTGAGTGGAATAAGGTTTATTTCTTTTTCGGTGATGAACGGTATGTGCCAAAGACAGATCCTGCGAGTAATTACCTGATGGTAAAAAAAGCGTTGTTCAAACCTTTGAACATTCATCCATCTCATATTTTCTCAGTCGATACCAAACTTGATCCAAGGGAAGCTGCCGAACAATATACGAAAGTGATAAGCGATTATTTTGGAAATGAGGAATGGCGTTTTGACCTCGTGCTGCTTGGCCTGGGAGACAATTGCCACACTGCCTCTTTATTTCCATATACTACTGTGTTGCATGATACATTACCTTCCGTAGCAGCGGTTTACCTGGAAGACCAGGGGGTGTACCGGATTACGATGAATGCACCTTTGATCAACCAGGCGCACCAGGTTGCTTTTCTGGTATATGGTGAAAGCAAAGCAAGGGCCGTGCAGCATGTGATAGAAGATGAACGCAATACGGACCATTTTCCGGCGCAACTTATAGCGCCACAACATAAAGCGTTGCAATGGTTTCTTGACGCGGCAGCAGCTTCAAAATTGAAGAAATGACTATGGAAAGAAAACGACAGGTATAGTTATTGCAGGGCGGATCAGTGCGTTCAATTCTGAAAAATGTCCTACATTTAACAATGTAACAACTGCTTATGCCATACCAACAGATGCATCTTCCTGAATTGCAGCATGCCATCGCAACGAACGATGACCAGTTGGCATACGCAGAGTTGTTCAAGCGTTTCGCGCCTCCGCTTACCCGTTTTACAAAATCGATCGTTCATAAGAAAGAACTGGCAGAGGAAATTGTTTCAGACGTATTCATACGGTTATGGGAAAAAAGAAAAACCATCGACCAGGTACAACATCTTAAAATGTACCTCTACATTTCGGCAAGAAATTATGCTGTAAATTACCTGCGCAGTAAAAACCATCAGTTATCCTTACAGGTTGATGAACTTTCTGTAGACATTCAGGCCTATTCGGCTGATCCTTATGAACAGACAGTAGCGACAGAAGTTCAACGGGAATTATTTACCGCCGTAAACAGTCTGCCCGCCAGGTGTAAAATGATATTTAAACTGGTTAAAGAAGATGGCCTGCGCCAGAAAGAAGTAGCTGAACTGTTACATTTAAGCCCCAAAACCATCGAAAACCAATTAGCCATCGCCCTGAAAAAACTGTCAGAAGCGATCCAGTCATTGCGCACGTTCAGTAAACACTAAAAAATTTAACAGATTTCTGCTATTGGTTTGGGGGAAAGAACCGAAAATCTTGTCCATGTCAATAGAATCGCATTGCTATGCCCAACAGGATCTGGTATTTACTCAGTGTTAAGTTATCCGGTGAAGCCACCCAGGCGGATCTGGACGAGTTTCATGACTTATTGAGAGAACACCCAGAACTGGAAACTTCCATACAGCAAATTACCAGGTATTGGTTGCAATCCAATCCTTCTACTTCCCACCATCATACTGAAACAGAAACCATTTGGAGAAGGCACCTCGAAAGGCTGAAAGCCAGCGGGGCTGAATGGGCAGAGCCTTCGCCCGGCAACACATTGGGTTCCGTAAAGAAAAGACCACTGGGAGCCCTGCACAGGTTCCGGTGGGCGGCCGCAGCAATTGTCTTATTTTGTCTTGCCGGCTGGTGGCTGACAACCTCCCGTAATACCGATAAGCAATCTTTTTTAGCCAAAACAAATCAGAACCAGGTAGTCACGCGCCCTGCTTCACGTACACAGTTGAGACTTCCGGATGGCAGTAAAGTATGGGTGAATGCGAGCAGTAAGCTGACCTATGGTAATGGTTTTGGGGAAGAGAACCGGAATGTGTGGTTAGAAGGGGAAGCCTATTTTGAAGTGTTCAAGAACAAAAACCTGCCTTTTATCATACATACGAGCCGGATGAATATACGGGTTACCGGTACTGTTTTTAATGTGAGGGCTTATCCGCAGGAAGCGAGTTCTGAGACTGCTTTGATTGAAGGATCGGTTGAAGTGGCGCTTCCGGGAGATAAGGATTGGAAATACCACCTCAAACCACTGCAAAAATTAGTGGTTGATGACAATGGCGTTACTTATGGCAATCCTGCCGCTTCCGGCAGAAAATTTGCGGCGGGCGCTACCGTATCTTCCTTCACAGCCAGTTTGCAGAGTTTATCAAAACCATTGTCCGATAACCAGGTAGTGGAAACAGCCTGGGTTTATAATATGCTCTCATTCTCTGACGAGTCGTTCCGGCAGGTGGCCAACAAAATGGAGAAATGGTATGGAGCTGCCATTCAGTTTCATGATCCAGGCATGGAGAACTGGCATTTTACAGGAAGCTTCCGCAGTGAAACGCTTACGGAAGCCCTTACAGCTTTACAGCTTACGACTCCTTTTTCATTTACGGTCAGGGGGAATGAAGTGATTATTGCTAAACCTGATAACAATAAATAATAAAACTAAAACAATACCAGCTTATGTTCAGACACCAAAACGATTCAGGTTGAATAAAGGGGGTGGTTTGCACACCATACCCCCTCTTTAGAAGAGAAAAATCATTGTTAGTAAAGCCGTAATGTGGTAACCCCGGCAAGGGCTGCCCTTACAACTTAACCCTCTAATTCTTCCATATGAAAGTACAACAAAGACTCCTAAAGCGGAGAAGAAATTCTGTTACCCGGCTAATTTTCAGAATTATGAAAATAACGATTGCCCTTCTTTTGTTCGCCAGTTTACATGTATATGCCAGCGGGTTTTCTCAGTCAAAGATCTCGCTCAATCTTCCATCTGTTAACCTGAAAGAAGCCCTGAAACAAATTGAAAAAAAGAGCCAGTTCAGGTTCCTGTACAACCAGCAGATTTTAAAAAGTGCCGGCAAGGTGGTCTCTCTGCAGGTATCGAATGCAACATTGGATGAGGTCATGCATAAAATATTGCAGGGTACCGGCATTAATTTCAGATTGTTGGGCACCGACCTTGTGGTACTGAATATCAATCAGTCAGAAGGCACCCCTTTACCTCCACCGGTAAAAGTAACGGGCAGGGTTACAGGACCTGACGGTGTTCCGCTGCCGGGAGCAAGTATTATAGTGAAAGGAAGCAAGAACGGTACCGCTGCAAATACAAATGGCCAGTTTTCTTTAACAGTAGCAGATGATGCAATACTTGTTATTTCTGCCATAGGGTATGTTACGCAGGAAGTTGCTGTTAAAGGCAAAGCGGAAATCAATGTATCGCTGCTGCAAACAGCCAATAACCTGAATGAGATTGTGGTGATCGGTTATGGTACTGCAAGCAAAAGAGACCTGACAGGGTCGATTGTAAAAGTGGAAGGGAAGGAAGTGGCCGATAAGCCCAACACGAACCCGGTAGCTTCCTTGCAGGGAAAAGTAGCCGGTTTGTCTGTCGTGAATTCCGGAACACCGGGTGCTGAACCGGATATCCGTATCCGCGGTACGGTAAGCATTGGCGCTGTTAAACCATTGTATGTAGTGGATGGTATTTTCAATGATAATATTGATTACCTGAACCCGAATGATATTGAATCGATAGAAGTGTTAAAAGATCCCTCTTCTCTGGCCATTTTTGGGGTGCGTGGTGCATCAGGTGTCATTGCCATCAGTACGAAGAAGGCCAAAGCGGGCCAGCTGATCGTTAACTTTAATTCCTCCGTTGGTGCAAAAAAATTAGTTGATAAAATTAAAATGGTCGATGCCAATGGTTTTAAGACCTTGTTCGATGAAGAACAGACCAATATTGGCGTGCCGTTGAACCAGCGCTTTGATTATACAAAATGGACCGGCAATACCGATTGGGTAGATGCACTGACACGTGTAGGTATATTCAATAATAATAACATCAGCATTACTGCAAGCACTGAAAAGAATAAATTTTACATGGGTGTCGGTTATATAACGGACGAAGGAGTGGTGAAACACGAGAAACTTGAAAAAATACTGATCAGTATTAATGATGAACTCCGGGTAAGCAAGGCTATAAAAATCGGGTTTAATTTAAACGCCTCACGCCAGAAACTCCCCTTCAGCCAGGCCAATGGCCTGTTGTATGATGCAAGAAGAGTGCTGCCTATCACTGAACCATACAATGCAACAAATGGCGCTTATACCCAGCTTGCTATCCAGGCAGCACAGATCAGCAATCCGCTGATGAACCTGGAAAATAAATGGGATAAAGAAATCCGCACAGAGTTCCGCAATGTGGGAAGCGTTTATGCCGAGATCAATTTCCTGCGCAACTTTACCCTGCGATCAACGCTGTTTGCCGATATGTCGAACCTTGATGAAAGAAAGTATAGCCCTGTGATATATACGTTTAATCCCACCGTCGGTACATCGGGCGCTGTATTTGTAGATCCCAATAACAGGACAACTTCTGTTAGCCAGGGAAATTCCAAGTGGAGCAAATTTCAGCAGGATCATATCCTTACCTATAAAAAGAATTTTGGCGACCATAGCCTGACTGCGATCGCAGGTTTCACTACTTATTTCAGTAATTACAATGGCCTTTTCGGCAGTGTAAGCCAGCGTGTGAATGGCGATTCGATCCCGAATGATAAACGTTTCTGGTATGTTGATAATGGTTTTGGCGACCCTGTCACCAAACGTGCTTCTTCATCCCAATGGGAAAAAGCCACTGTATCCACACTTTTCCGCGTACTATACAATTATAAGGGCAAATACCTGTTGAACGGTTCATTCCGTCGCGATGGATCATCCCAGATATCGCCGTTTAACCGGTTTAAGAATTTTTATTCTGTTGGTGCCGCATGGGAGCTGACCAAAGAGAAATTCATGGAAAGACAACAGGTATTTAATTTCCTTAAGCTGAAAGCATCCTGGGGTATCCTGGGTGTGCAGAATACCTATGGATATGACTATCCATTCTATCCGGCCCTGTTAACGGGTAATACGGCTGTATTCGGAAATAATATTGTTCCCGCATACTCATTGGAATATGAACCCCGACGTGATCTGACATGGGAAACAGTGGATGCAAAAGAAGTAGGGGTTGAATTTTATGCGTTGAATAACCGTTTACACGTTGAAGCTGCGTATTATTCAAAGCTTACCAGGGACATCATGACCATTGTTCCAACTGGCTCGGGGCGCCAAAGGCTCGATAATGTTGGCAGCCTGCGCAACAAAGGCTTTGAACTGACAGCAGGATGGAACCAAAAACTCAGCAGAGATTGGAGTTTCTCCATCAATGGTAATATCACAACCTTTGACAATAAAGTGGTTGATCTTGGTGGTAACAGGTTACCTGCAAGCGAAGAACGCCCTAACCAGACAGAGGCAGGTTATCCTATTGGCTATTTCTATGGTTATGTGGTGGAAGGCCTGTACCAGTCTTATGCTGATAAACTTTCTTCTCCCAAAGTGATTGGTTATGATTATGGTCCCGGTGATTTTAAATACAAGGACATCAATGGAGATGGCGTAATTGATACGAAGGACAGGACCATGATCGGTAACCCAACACCCAAATTCATGTATGGTTTGTCTTTTTCTGCAAACTATAAAGGATTTGATATCGGCGTTGATTTTAATGGTGTGTATGGCAATGATGTGTATCGTTTCTGGGGAAGTTCCGAATTGCCTTTTACTACGTTCAACTACGCAGCGTTTAAGATGAACCGATGGACCGGCCCGGGTACATCCAACTGGGATCCGATACTGGGCGCCAATCATACCATTAACCGCCTGCCTTCTACCTATGGTATTGAAGATGGCAGTTATTTACGGATCAGGAATGTACAGCTGGGATATAATTTCAATTCAGAGAAACTTAAAAAAGCATACATCAAGAGCCTGCGTTTGTTTGCCAATGCACAGAACCTGAAAACATTCAAACACAACTCGGGGTATACACCGGAATTTGGCGGAACAGCTACATCATTTGGAATTGACAATGGCAATGGGCCAATACCTGTTGTCTTTACCGGCGGTATCAATGTAACTTTTTAACACGCTAAAAAAAATATTATGAATAAGATAAAAGATATGAAATGGAGCTTCCTTGCGGCGATCCTCATACTGGCTATATTGTCAGGATGCAGCAAGTTCTTGGACAGAAAACCTCTTTCGGCAACATTGGATGATTTGAACCAGGGTGGTCTTGAAGGCCAGATATATGGTTTGTATGGTGCGATACGGAACGGAGATGTAGCAGGGCAGGGCTTTGGGGGTATTCCCTGGTTAGCCATGAATAATTTCCGCTCAGATGATTCGGAAAAAGGAAGCAGTCCTTCAGACGGCGCCGACTGGGGTGTGATCTATGACCAGTTTAAATATGTTAAAGACCATTGGTCTTGCAATACCTATTGGGATCAGCATTATGTTTTGATAGGCCAGGCAAATACTGCGCTCCAGTTAGCGGATTCTTTAAAACTTAAAGATGGCGCTTCTATTATAAACATAGCAGAAGCAAAGCTCTTCCGCGCTTTTGCCTACTTCGACCTGGTACGGGCATTCGGAGAAGTGCCTAAAATTGATTTTCGCGTATATAATCCGGCCGATGCCAAGAAACCCAAGGCAACCATACCCGATCTGTACGCTTTGATCGATGCGGATCTTTCTTTTGCCGAAGCCAACCTGCCTGCCAAATGGCCTGCCAAGTTTATAGGCCGTGTAACGAGTGGCACCGCTATGAGCCTGCACGCAAAAAGCATGTTATACCGTCAAAATTGGTCCGGCGCTTTAAACCTTTGCAAGCAGGTGATCAGTTCCGGTAACTATGCTTTGCTGTCAGACTATTCAAAGGTATTCACCGATGCAGGGGAGAACAGCAGCGAATCAATATGGGAAATACAGTCACATATTGGCGCCAACGGTTCAGATAATTATTCTTCATGGAATGCCATTGCACAGGGTGTCCGTGGTGCGGGCGAATGGGATCTTGGATGGGGCTGGAATACACCCACACAGGACCTGGTAGATGCATTTGATCCCAGCGACCCACGTAAAAATGCAAGCATTCTTTATTCTGGACAAAGTGATGGGGTATATGGTAAAGTGTTGCCAAGTTATCCGTCCATACCGCGTAAATACTGGAATAAAAAAGTATACCCGAGTCCTGCCATGCAGGCGGCTACGGGCTCAAGACAGGGCGGCTGGATCCACCAGCGGCTCATCAGGTATGACGACGTGATCCTGATGGCTGCTGAAGCTGCGAATGAAATAGGTGGCCCTCAAAATGCTACACTGGCGCAAACTTATCTCGAGCAAATACGGGCCAGGGCAAGGAATGGCAACAATGCTATCCTGCCACCGGTTGTATTTGTCGACCAGGGGCAGATGAGAACAGCGATTCAGAATGAAAGAAGGTATGAACTGGCGCTGGAAGGCGAACGTTTTTATGACCTGGTAAGATGGGGACTTGCACCAACAGTGCTCGGGCCATTGGGTTACCAGAACAAGCACCGGTTCTATCCCATACCGCAACCAGCTATTGATTTTGCAGGTGGCGTACTGGTTCAAAACCCGGAATGGCCTTAATGCAGCAACCTGTTATTTATTTCCCCACACTTCAAACAAGGAACATGAAAACTAAACATCAATTATTATACATATTACCTGTCATACTGCTGCTGATCACTGGCGGATGTAAAAAAATGGACAGACCCCAGCTAGGGAACTATCCGAAAGATGCCAATCCTCCTGGTGGGCCGCTGAAATTTTATGCAGCATTTGATGGCTCTGATGTAGACAGCATACGCGCTAACTTTGCTTCAGATAATCCATTAACCTATGTTGCGGGTATTTCGGGCAAAGCTATCCAGGGAGCGACGGGCAAATTCGTCAAATATATCAAGCCGAATGACTGGGCCGAACAATCAAGTAGCTTTTCCATCTCTTTCTGGTATAAAAGAGATGGACAAACGCAAAATAATAAAGGCACTAATGGACCAGAGTATATTATGAGCTTCAAGTCCGGCAATGGCCACTGGTCGGGTGCCAGTTTCCTGCTATTTCTTGAAGGTAATAACAGCGCCTGTGCAGTGAAAGTGATGACTGTAGATAAAAATCTAAACGATAACTGGTTTACCTGGGAAGGCGGTAATACCATTGCCGGTATATTGGATAATAAATGGCATCATATGGTTATTGCCTATAATGATAAAACCAGTACCATGACGCTTTACATAGATGGGGTAGCCAATGCAAATACCCGTGTATGGCCAAACCATGGCGGAATCAATTTTGACGCAGGTAAAATTGTTGAAATGCGCATAGGCGCTGGGCCCGGCACCAACTATGATAGCGATGACTGGTTATCTTCCAGTTTTAAAGGAGCCATTGACCAGGTACGCATGTACAACACCGTACTTAGCCAGTCTGAGATTTCTACACTATTTAACGGTAAATTATAGAGGAATCGGGTCAGCTATATTTTATGAAAAGGGGTTGCATACATGCAGCCCTTTTTTCTCCATAAGTTTGAGAAAATGGTTCAATTTCTTTAACCTGCTGAACAGAAAATATGTATTTATCGAAAAAAAAGTGCCTTGTAACGTTATTATCTATAAGTAGTTTTTTTGTTTACTCCTGCAAACAGAAAGCTGGCTTATTTAAACAAGTAAACAGCTCTGTTACGGATATAGATTTTGTAAACAAAGTAGAAGGCGGACCGCATTTAAACCTGCTTTACTATCTCTACTTTTACAATGGAGGTGGTGTGGCGGTCGGCGACATTAATAACGACGGATTAACTGATTTGTATTTTACAGCCAACAGCAAAGGAAATAACAAACTTTATCTCAACAAAGGCAATTTTCAATTTGAAGATATTACAGAAAAAGCAGGAGTGGCAGGCAGTTCTGACTGGTGCACAGGTGTGACAATGGCGGATGTGAATGGCGACGGTTTTTTGGATATCTATGTGTCTGCCGTCAATGATGTGCACGGACTGAAGGGGAGGAATGAACTTTTCATCAATAATAAAAATGGAACCTTTACAGAAAGTGCGGCAAAATACGGATTGGATATAGCCGGTTTTACAACACAGACCGTCTTTTTTGATTATGATCATGACGGAGACCTGGATTGTTTTATACTCAACCACTCACAAAGGCCGCACCAGAATATTTCCGACACAAGTTTCAGGAGGGTGTATAACAAGAACTCAGGAGGCAGGCTGTTGCGCAATGATATCAATACGACGGGTAAGTTTACCGATGTCTCAGCGGCGGCAGGCATTTATCAAAGCAGCCTGGGGTATGGATTGGGACTTGCCGTAGCTGATATCAATAATGACGGGTGGGATGATATTTATATCGGGAATGATTTTCATGAGAATGATTATTACTATATCAATAACGGTAACGGCACTTTTACGGAAAGCGGGGCGCAACACTTTAAACACTACAGCCGCTTTAGTATGGGCAATGATGTGGCGGATTATAATAACGACGGACAACTGGATATAGTAACGGTAGATATGCTGCCACCGGATGAGAAAACCATGAAGACCTACGGAAGTGATGAAAATCTTGATATCTATAAACTGAAGATCGAAAAGAATGGTTATCAGAACCAGTATTCCAGGAACTGTCTGCAACTTAATAATGGAAATGGCGCCAGCTTTAGTGATGTAGCCATTATGAATAATGTATTTGCCACTGACTGGAGCTGGGCACCTTTATTCGCTGACTTCGATAACGATGGCGTAAAAGACCTGTTTATATCCAGCGGGATTGTAAAACGACCGGTGGACCTGGATTATATCCGGTTTGTATCGGACCTTTATGCCAGGCATGCGGTCGATAATACAGACCAGTATGATCAAATAGCTATCGACAAAATGCCGGATGGCGCCTCACATCCTTTCTTGTTCAAAGGAAATATTGCAACCGGATTCAGTGATGTGAGCAAGGCGTGGGGAACGGCAGCTATGAAAGGTTATTTTAACGGGGCGGCTTATGCAGACCTCGATAATGACGGAGACCTGGATATAGTGATGAACTGTATCAATAGTAAGGCAGTGGTATTAAAAAACACTACTGACAATAAAAAATATATCTCCATTGCTTTCAGCGGATCAGACGCCAACACGGCTGGAATTGGTTGTAAAGCATACCTGTTTCAAAAAGGCAAGCTGCAATACCAGCAACTGATGCTGACGAGAGGATTTCAATCGTCCGTTGCTCCCCGGTTGCATTTTGGCCTGGAAAATGAAGAGCAGGTTGATAGCATTTTGGTGGTATGGCCTAACCAGCAATACCAGGTGCTGAAAAACATTGCTCCCGGAAGCCACCTGCTGTTTAAACAAGCGAATGCATCGGGCAGTTTTGTGTATAACAGTTTCTTTCCATCAAAACCGCCTGTCCTGGAAGACATTACCGCACAATTGAATACGACATGGAAACACCGGGAAAATGATTTCCTTGATTTTAATACACAGTACCTTATACCGCATATGCAATCAACACGTGGCCCTAAAATTGCAGTTGCAGATGTAAACAAAGATGGGAGAGAGGATTTCTTTGTATGTGGCGCCAAAGACCAACCAGGCGTATTGATGATACAAACTGCGTCAGGAAAATTTGTTGCTGCCGATACTGCAGTCTTCAATAAATACAAAGCTTCAGACGGAGTTGATGCGTTGTTTTTTGATGCGAATGGCGACTCATACCCGGACCTTTATGTGGTCAGTGGCGGTAACGAATTAGAAGATGGTAATCCTGGTCTTGCCGACCATTTGTACCTGAATGACAAAAAAGGCCATTTCGTGCCTGCCCCTGATGCATTACCTGCTATACTGACCAATAAATCCTGTGTTGTGGCTGCTGATGTTGATAAAGATGGCGATATGGATATTTTTATAGGTGGCCTGGCCGACGCAAAAAAATATGGTATACCACAATCCTCTTACCTGCTGTTGAATGATGGTAAGGGCCATTTTACGCTGGCGAAGGACAGCCAGATCAAACTGGAGGAGATTGGAATGGTTACTGCTGCCTCTTTTGCAGATATTAACCAGGATGGTTGGCCGGACCTTATCGTAGCAGGCGAATGGATGCCTGTTAAAATGTTCATCAATCATAAAGGAATATTTACCGAAAGTGATATCAAAGGATCAACCGGCCTTTGGCAAAGTATGTACGCTACTGATATCAACCAGGACGGGTTTATTGATATACTGGCCGGGAACTGGGGACATAATTCAAAATTATACGCCGGTAAAAACGGCCCGCTGAAATTGTTCATCAAAGACTTTGACAAAAACGGATCTGTTGAGCAGATTATGACTTATTCGGTCAATGGGAAAGACTATACTTTTCTTGCGAAAGATGAACTGGAACGTTCTTTGCCTGTATTGAAAAAGGCATACCTGACCTACGGTGAAGTAGCAGGTAAAACAGTTGACTATATGTTTTATGATTTATTTAAAGACTATGTTGAACTGAAGGCGGAATCACTAAGCTCGTCATGTTTTATGAATGATGGAAAAGGCGGGTTTAAACAGGTGATCTTACCGGAAGCATTGCAGATGGCCCCTGTATTTACTTTTGCATCTGTTAACGATAAACCCAGTACCAACTATATGGCAGCCGGAAATTTTTATGGGGTTGTACCCTATGAAGGAAGGTATGATGCGCTGGTACCAACATTTTTTTCAATGAACACTGGCAAAACAGGATTTCAAACAATAGCAAAGCTACCCTTGGTCGATGGTGAAATAAGAGATGCCAAATGGGTGCATGGTGTTAATGGTAAGAAAATATTAGTCCTTGCAAGAAATAACAATAGCCTGCTTTTTTACCAGCTGGCAAAATAAATAAGGATATAAATTTAACAGTTATCAACTATGAAAAACATGCTTTCTGTATTCAGGGCACAGGGCATTGCCTGCATCAGTTTTTTATGTACTGCTACGATGGGGTGCTCGCAAAAAACAGCCATGCAGGCAGACATACCGAAATCAGGCGAAGTCGAGATGTGGATGACCAAAGCAGACCAGTCCGTTTTATTGCAAAAGCAAAACAGTGTACTTGCCTTTGGCACAACGGCTAATGATTTCCCTTTTATTGATACGGATACGACCACTGTTATGCAAACTGTTGACGGGTTTGGATACACATTAACAGGCGGTAGCGCCGCACTCATTAACAAGATGAATGCTGCGGCCAGGAATGAATTGCTGGCCGAACTCTTTGGTAATACGGCTGCTTCAATCGGCATCAGTTACCTGCGTATCAGTATTGGGTCATCCGATTTAAGCAGTGCTGTTTTCAGTTATGATGATTTATTAACCGGAGAAACCGATCCCGCTCTTTCCCGCTTCAGCCT
>JBHAFM010000156.1:0-20759 GCA_041856175.1 Sediminibacterium sp. | reverse complement strand
ATCATTTCTAATTTAGTGGCAAACAGGGTTAAATATAACCTGGGTATGGCAATGCCTAAAATCATGCCGGGAAGATGGGCAAATGAAAGTGGTCCGCCGCTTACTGTAACCTGGTCGGTATAAAAGGCAACAACATAAACGGAATCGAGTATGATGCCAACTGCTTTATGGCATTCAAAACCTGCAATATCTCTCGTTTCATTGGTAATACGCCATTCTATATTGCGGATGGAATCCAGGATTAAAAAATTTTCTTCAAAAACAGCCTGCCTTTTGGCAAAAGTACCCTGGTTCAGATTACTGAAAACAACATCATTGAGGTTCCTGTCCTCACCCATAAAAGGGATCTTCTCCTCCGTTTCCTTTCCTTTCTCATACAGTGTTTTCCCGTCTTTGAAATAAAGATTGAAATACGAGGTTTGGAATTTGGGTAGCTTATCGAGGAAGTTATCCATCCATGAACCCTCGAATAGTTTTTGAAGGTTAACCTTTTTTTCAAACTCAATTTTACCTTGTGTAATAAACTGCGTTTGAGCCTTTACCACCAGGATGGACGAAGCAAATAATAAGCATAGCAATAGTTTTTTCATGGGTCTCTTTTTATGATCAGTAAAGCATAAAGGTTATTTATCATTCATTGTCCGATACTTTTTTGTTCTTGTTGAACTTCCAACGGAGCGAAAACAGCATATATCGTTGTACCGTGGTATAAGTGTTTTCAGTGATGTAATTGCTGGTGATATTCCTGTTGAAGCCAATCTGCTGGTTCAGAATATCATTCACAGAGATGATGGCGGTGAGGTCTTTCTTTTTCCAGATGCTCTTTTCCAGCGATGCATTCCAGATAACAGCATTGTTGTTTCTGTCAGCAGGCGATAATTTCTGGCGGTAGTTGGCTTCTAAGTCCGAATTGATGCTCAGGTCTTTCATGAGCTTATAATCGAAGTAGAGACCAACCGTCTGGGTCCAGTACTCGGTTACCGCACCCCGGTTGATGGATGATTCGGAATGAGAGAAAGCAGGTGCATACCGCAGGTTGACATTCATTTTTTTCTCGATGGACTTGCCGATACGCACCCCGGGACTCAAGTCATAACTTTTGGTAACACTTTCAATACCGTTCACGAAATTCACATTCCTGTTGCCGTTGGCCCTGGGTTCAAAGCCAAGTTCAAGTTTCAGAAATTTGATCTGTTTGCTGTAATAGAGACCCAGGTAAAAATTATAATTTCCATTGACATTGACTGTCTGGGTGGTTCTTTTTCCGCGGGCGTCTACGACACTTTTGGAACTAAAGGCATTTTCTGTAAAATTAAAACCTCCATAGCTCCAGATATTGCGATTGCTCAATACTTTAAAATGGCCAGCATTGAAATAAATGGAATGATTGAAGGAAGGTTTAAGATCGGGGTTTCCGATGACTAAGTTCAACGGGTCATTGTTGTTGATGATCGGTTGTAACTGGCCAAGCGAAGGTTGTATGGTGCTGCCGCTATAATTGATGTTGAAATTACCAGTTTGTGAGAACTTCCAGCGGAAATTAGCATTGGGAAAAAAGTTGGTGAAATTACGTGCATAAGAAGAATCCTTGTACAAATTGGTTTGCTTCAAAGAAAGATACTGCAGGGCCACGCCGATCCGGGCAGTTATTTTTGGATTGGTGTATGTAAAACCAAAGCCTGCACGGTGGGAAGTATTGATAAAGCGGAAATGGTTACTGTAAAGCATGTTCAGCGAATCGTACTGACCGCCTTTTTTCTCATAGGAGCGGATGTCCTGTTCGCTATTGGCGCTATTGAAGGTGTAATTGAGGTTCAGTGCCAATCTTTTGCTCAGCGGTTCTGTATAGCTTGCCAGCGCCTGCGCACTGCTGGCAGTATTACGGTTTGTTTTACGCTGATCGATGAGTTGCGTGGAGTCTGGTGTTCCGTATTTATAAAAATCTGTTCTGTTGTACTGGTAGCCGTCACTGTTGGAATGATTATCGGTGAAGCCAACATTCAGGGTAAGCGACCTGGTGCCGCTTTTATTGAGTTTCCGGTTCAGGAAAATATCTGCCCTGGCGCTGCTGTTATCGCCACTGGAGTAATTGGTATGGGTGCCCATATTCACCGGGACTTTTGAACTGGTAAGGTATTCACTGTTGCCTGATGTGTATTGGTTGCTTCTGCCTGAGGAACCGCGGGCATTTACAGTAAGCGTAGTGGCAGAGTCTAACTTGAACTCGTTTTTGGTATTTGCCGTATGCTTTAACCGGGTACTTCGGTTGAGTGCGGACAGGTTATTGTAATACACGGTATCCGGCAAGATGTATTTGGTGCCCGTATAACTTTCACCTGCCAGGTTCTGGTGGTTATAACTGTAATTGCTTACAGTGCTGCTTTTTAGTTTGCCGAATTTTTTATTAAGCATGAATGCCGCCTGCAGGTTTTCGGGTATGCCCTGGGTGTTGTAGTTGTTGAATTCATCGCCTTCTGACCACATCATTACATTACCACCTTCTACCACGGTATTGACATTGCCAAAGTCCTGCATTTCTTCCCAGCTCATGCCGTTACGCCCGGTTCTGTCAGCCGTTAGGTAAGCGCCGGCTTTCAGTGTACTGGTGAACTTGTTAACAGTAGCTTTGGCCTTGTAGTATTTATTAAAATCAGTACCCGCCTCTGCTTTTCCAAAATGCCCTTTCTTGGCATCGTCTTTCAGTATCAGGTTGACCGTTTTCTTTTTCTCCCCGTCATCAATACCCGTTAAGGCGGATTGGTCGCTCTTTTTATCAAAGACCTGCACTTTCGCCACATCCCTTGCATTGAGGTTTTGCGTGGCCATGGTGGGGTCATCGCCAAAAAACTCATCGCCGTCCACCAATACTTTCTGCACTTTCTGCCCCTGGGTAACAATTTCTCCTTTGCTGTTCACGGTAAAACCAGGCATTACTTTCAACAGGTCTTCTACCGTAGCGCCTGCTTTTACCTTAAAACTGTCCGCCAGGTACTCCGTCGTATCACCTTTGATACGGATAGGCGCGATATGCTGTCTTACGATCACTTCCTGCAATAAATGCGCCCTGGTATTGAGCGCCACCGTGCCAAAATTGCGCGGCGGGTCTTTTTGTAAAGTCACCGTGTCAAGCATTTCAACATAGCCAGGGTAGGAGATCATAATGATATATCTGCCGGCGGCTAAGTTCTTCATCTCAAAATTTCCCTTTGCGTCTGCCCGGGTATACCTGGTGAGTACAGAATCCTTCGCCCTTAAAAGCGTAACAACGGCGTTGTGAAGATTTTGTTTACTGATGGTGTCAGTTACCGTACCTTTAATAGCGGTTTGCTGGCCATAGGTATAGGTATTGGATAAAATACCGGTAAGGATTACCGTGAGAGCTGTAATGAGTTTCTTCATAAGTAGTTTGACAGGTTGTGGATTGGATGCAATCAGGAACAAAATCCATAATTTTTTTCTTAATAACTAAAATTTTAGTTACAAATTTATGTTAAAGGTTTTCGTAATTTAATGGAGAAATGATGTGTGGACTTACCTGCTGATAAAAGGGAACGCAGTGTTTGCAATATAAAAACAACAACATGGCAATAAGTGGTACCAATACGAAAAACACAGGAATGGGCAACTCTCCCAAATATGAAGATGTGCATTTCGTGGAAACACAGCAACCTGTGTGGAACTATTCTTTGTTTACCGATGAGGATGTGAAAAATTTCCAGCAGGGCACACATTACCGATTGTATGAATTATTTGGCAACAAGCAATTGGAGGTATTGAATACTGCGGGTACTTATTTCGCGGTATGGGCGCCTAATGCTACTTATGTTAGTGTCACTGGCTATTTCAATGATTGGAACAAAGAAGCACACCCTTTGAAAGTGCGGCTTGACCAGTCTGGTATATGGGAGGGATTTATTCCTAACGTACATGGCGGGGAAGCCTATAAATACCATATTCATGGTTTCCAGGGCGTGAAGCTAGATAAGGCAGATCCTTTTGCACACTTTTGTGAAATCCGTCCGCATACCGCCTCTATTACCTGGCAGACAGCTTATGACTGGAAAGACGACAAATGGATGAAATCAAGAAAGAAGCACAATGCGCTTACGGCTCCTTATTCGGTGTATGAGGTTCACTTAGCCAGCTGGATGCGCCCGGATAAATCTAATGAAGAATCCTATAACAGTTACCAGCAGATCACGGAGCGCCTCGTTCCTTATGTCCTGGAAATGGGTTTTACCCATATTGAATTTATGCCTGTGATGGAGCATCCTTTTGATGGCAGCTGGGGATACCAGGGTACGGGTTATTTTGCGCCAACTTCCCGTTTTGGTACGCCGCAGGATTATGCAGCGATGGTGGATGCTTTTCACCAGGCGGGTATTGGCGTGATATTGGACTGGGTGCCTTCTCATTTTCCGTATGATGCCCATGGACTGTTTATGTTTGACGGAACGCATACCTATGAGTATGCCGACATGCGCAAAGGCTATCATCCCGACTGGAATTCTTATATTTTCAATTATAAAAGGGGGGAAGTAAAATCATTTCTTATCAGCAGCGCCCGTTTCTGGTGCGACTGTTTTCATACAGATGGCTTACGTGTTGATGCAGTAAGCTCCATGCTTCGCTTAGAATACAGCAGGGAAGAGGGGCAGTGGGAGCCCAATGAATTTGGCGGTAACGGTAATATCGAAGCCATCGCTTTTATTAAAGACCTGAATGAAACACTATACCGCGATTTTCCCGATATCCAGACTATTGCAGAAGAAGCTACTGACTGGCCCAAGATCAGCAGGCCTACTTTTGAAGGCGGTCTTGGATTTGGGATGAAGTGGATGATGGGTTGGATGCACGATACGCTGGACTATTTTAAATTAGATCCGATTTTCCGGCAGTTTCACCAGGATAAGTTCTCATTCAGTATGATGTATTTTTATGATGAGAATTTTATGCTGCCGCTCAGCCATGATGAAGTGGTGCATGGGAAAAGCCCCATGATCTACAAAATGCCCGGTGATGAATGGCAGAAATTTGCCAACCTGCGTTTATTATACACTTATATGTTTACCCATCCCGGGGCTAAGCTTTTATTTATGGGTAATGAATTTGCGGCAACCAATGAGTGGAATTATAAAAGTGAATTACAGTGGGAGCTATTGCAGCATGTGAGTCACAGCGGCATGAAATACTGCGTTCAGAAGCTGAATGAGCTCTATCGCTCAGAACCTGCATTGTATGAAAAACAATTTGAACCGGACGGATTTGAATGGGTTGATCTTAATCACAGGAGTGAGTCTGTACTCGTGTATAAAAGAAAAGGAATAAAACCGAAAGACGATGTACTGATCATACTGAATGTAACACCTGTTGTTCGCTATGATTGGGAAGTGTATGTACATGACAAAAAACAGTGGACGGAAATATTCAATAGCGACAGCAAAGCATTCTGGGGAACGGGTGATGTATACAACCCTGCTGTCAGCGCTGAATTAGTTGATAAATCTTCTAAATGCTATAAATTAAAAGTGCATTTGCCCGCTTTGGGAGCCGTTGTGCTGCGATAGCAGCATGGAGTCTTACAAAGGGAGTACGATTCTGAAAGTGGTACCCTTACCCGGTTCACTCCATTTGACAAATAGTTTACCTTTGTGGTACTCTTCCACGATCCGTTTGCTGAGTGAAAGGCCCAGTCCCCAACCTCTTTTCTTAGTGGTAAATCCCGGCTTGAAAACCTTGCTGATGTTAGCTTTCGAAATGCCTTTGCCTGTGTCGGCAACATCAAGTATTAGTTCATGACGATCCACTGCAGGCGTGATGATAATCCTGCCATTTCCTTCAATGGCATCCAATGCATTCTTAATGAGGTTTTCGAGTACCCAGTCGAACAACGGGGGGCTTAAAAGCGGTATTACATTTTTAAGCGGGGCATCGTCAAATTCAAACGATACGTGCCCACCCGTTCTTTTCTTCATGTATTCCAGCATATGGTGTATTTGCTGGGCGGGATTGCTGCGTTCGAGTTTAGGCTGGCTGCCTATTTTGCTGAACCTGTCTGTAATCAATAACAGGCGTTTCACGTCTTTATTGATTTCCGGAACGATGGTGACGTTCTCCTTGTTTTCTTTGAGTATTTCGAGCCAGCCCTGCAGGCTTGAAACAGGTGTTCCTAATTGATGGGCTGTTTCCCTGGCCATGGCTGCCCAGAGTTGATTTTGTGCGCTGTGGTAGTGTACCCGCATGGCCATGATGGCGATGGTGATAAAAAGCGCAACGATGATCAACTGTACGATAGGGTAGAGTTTTACATCCTTTAGCAGGTTACTCTGCCCGTAGTAATAATAGTTGGCGGTATAGGGGTTGTCTTTAATGACTAATATGATCGGGTGCCTGTTGTAGCGTTTGAATTGCTGCAATTTTTTTTCTAAGTAAAACGGATTGGTTCTTACCTGTTGTGAGTCGAGGTTGAAATAATTACCGGTAATCTTGTCCTGTTCATTGGTTTCAATAATGGGTATCCTGGTATTTTCTGTTGACAGCTTGGTGGCTAAATTGATGTTGGCGCCGGGAGGGGCATTGAGTATGGTATGTTGCGCCTCCACCCATGCTTCCACATTCTTTCTTTCTTCCTGGGCAATATTACCTGCCACATACTGCGAATAAAAGATAGTGCCGCTTACCACAATAATGGCAATACAAACAAGGATAATCCGCCAATTCAACCAGGATGGTACCATGCACCTAAAATAAGATTTTAAACCGATCTGAAAACCGGCAGGTTATGAAATGCAAAAGCAACCCTCAACAGGTTGCTTTTGACTCGGCTGTATGATTGCTTGCTTGTTGTCTGTTTAGCTGAATAGCCCACCTTTCTTTAAGGTCTTTACACCCTCACCGATCTTGAAGCCATTGTTGTATATCTCAATCTTGTAATCGCCGATCTGGTATTTATCATTTTGTTTCCAGTCAAAACTAACCGGTATTACTTTGCCCTGCTCGTAGTTGACACTTACTTTGCTGGTATAAGATTTATCGCCTTCGTCGCGGGTGTTGAAAGAACTGCCTTCTGTGATGATCTTGCCATCCGGTGCAGTTACACATACATAGATATCTTTTGTACCGGTAGGTGCTACCCTGTTCGGATCAAGCGTAAACGAAATACGCATGATAGAAGCCCTTTTTGCAGTGGTTGTTTCTTTTTCCTTTCCGCTGCTGCTCACTTTCAGGGCAGTAATGCCAATATTGGATGCGTGCAGGGTAGACGCTACATCTACTTTATCTTCCAATACTTTCTTTTCCGTTTTTGTTGAGGTCAGGTTTTCTTCCAGGCTTTGCTTGTCGGCAGTTAACTGCGTTTTTTCGGTCGTTAATTGCTGGTTTTCAACTTTTAGTTTTTCAATCTCTGCAAAAAGCCCGTCTACTTTGCCATTCAGTTCCCCGATCATTTGTTTTGCCTGTGACAATTCAGCTTCGCTTGCATTCTTCTTTTTTAAGATATTGCCGATATTGCTTTTCAGTTTCTGAATTTCAGAACCTTTATCGGCCAAAGCACCCTGCAGCTGGATATTGTTTTGTGTTAAAGAATCTGCTTTGGCAGAAACCGACACAAACTCCTGCTGGATGGCCGTGCGGGCACTGTCTACATTACCGATCTTGGTCTGGAGTTGGATGACCGTTTCGCGGGTCTGGCTTTTGTCGTAAAAAATATACCCCCAGGTGCCTATCAGGGCAGCAACCAGTATGCCATAAATGACTTTACGGTTGTCTTTCGGAGTTGGTTGGGGGGAAGGATTGGTAGCTTGTGGGTAGCTCATAACGATGGTTTTATTGTTTAACGTGTATTAACGGGATTATAGTATGAAAGGGGAATTTTTGCTCCCGCACCCCAAAAATATCTAAAATCGTGCCAGAAGATTGTTTACAACTTTCGGTGGGCGTATTTCATACTTCGTTGCCGGTATTAGATATTTGCGCCATGTCTGCAGAAAAGATTATAACAGCGTGGAAAAAAGGAAGTTTTAAGCCTGTTTACTGGTTAGAAGGGGAAGAGCCATTTTTTATTGACCAGGTGGTGGATTATGCCGAACGCAAGCTTTTAAATGAAGGCGAAGCCGGGTTTAACCTGACTGTTTTTTACGGTAAGGATGCCGACTGGGCTGCTGTTGTAAATGCCTGCAGGCGTTATCCAATGTTTGCAGAAAAGCAGGTGGTCATACTCAAAGAAGCGCAGCAGATGCGGGATATTGACAAGCTGGAAGGGTATGTTGATAATCCCTTACCCTCTACGGTATTTGTGGTAAGCTATAAGGATAAAAAAGTGGACGGACGCTCTAAACTGGCCAAACTCCTGAAGCAAAAAGGAGAGATGCTCACGACCAAAAAGATGTATGACAGCCAGTTGCCCGAATGGGCCGGTCATATGGTTCAGGAGCACGGGTTAACCATTACGCAGAAAGCACTTTTATTGCTGGTGGATCATATTGGGAATGACCTTAGCCGCATGCAAAATGAAATAGAAAAATTAGCGGTGAATCTTGGCGCCAGGAAGGGGATTACAGAAGATGATATTGAAAATTATATCGGGGTAAGTAAAGAATTCAATGTGTTTGAATTGCAGGACGCTGTTGCCAAAAAAGACCTGTCAAAAGCCGTTCGTATAGTACAGTATTTTGAGGCCAATCCCAAAGCCGCACCGATTCAATTGATACTACCTGCTCTGTATAATTTTTTCAGTAAAGTGTTTATGTTATATGGCGTGCAGCAGCCGGATGATAAAACCGTAGCCGCAGCATTGGGTGTAAACCCGTATTTTGTAAAAGATTATATGTCTGCTGCCAGGAAATATGACTACCAGGGAGTGGAAAGGGTGCTGCTATTGCTGCATCAATACAACCTGAGAAGTGTGGGCGTAAATGATGCTGGCACTTCTGATGCAGGATTGTTAAAAGAAATGATGGTTAAGATCATTGCTTAGTAAGGAACTATGATTTAATGTTTAACAATCTTATGGCAGCCTCTTTGTCTTTTTGCAATTGTATCTTCAGCTCATCCAGCCCTGTAAACTTCACTTCGCCCCGCAGGTAGTGTTCCACTTTAACCTGTAGTGTCTGTCCGTAAATATCTTCGTTAAAATCAAAAATATGCACCTCGATGACGCGCTTCTTACCATCAATGGTTGGCCTGATCCCGATATTCATCATCCCATCATAAGACGGGAGAACTTTTTGATTTTTGACTTCTAACTTTTGACTTTCTACTTCTTCCCAAACATTCACCCTCACTGCATACACCCCATTCCCCGGAATCAGTTTTTCCTCACTGGCCACATGTAAATTAGCTGTAGGATACCCAAGGGTACGACCAAGTCTGTTACCTTCCACAACGAGGCCTTCAAAAAAATAAGGATAACCTAATAATGCATTGGCGGCTTCAATATGATTGTCAATAATGGCGGTGCGGATACGTGTAGAGCTTACCACAATTTCATTCTGCAATTGCTCCGGTATTTCCTTGACCTGGAACCCCAGTGATGCGCCATATGTTTCCAGCAGCCGGTAATTTCCTTCGCGGCCCTTGCCAAAATGATGGTCGTAACCAATAATGATCGTATGGGGTTTGAAGTAACGATAAAGGAAATCAGTAATGTATTGTTTGGCTGTCTGGTTAGAAAAATGATGGTCAAAGGGAACTACTACCAGGTGATCTATACCGGCTTCTTCCAGCAGCCTGGTCTTTTCGTCAAGTGTATTGAGCAATTTTACATCTCCCGGAACAGAAGAAACGATCTTCCTGGGATGCGGATTAAATGTAATGATAACAGTTTCGCCCCCAATGTGGGACGCCTCCTCTTTCATTTGCGCAATGATCTGCCGGTGTCCCAGGTGCACGCCGTCAAACGTACCAATGGTAATAACAGCATGCCGAAATTCCGGTAATGATCCTGCCAGTTCGCGGTGTACCTTCATAATTTGGTGCAAAAGTAAGTCAGAAAGACAAGAAGTCAGTAAGTCCGGGAATCGTACATTTGCACGAATTCAAAACCTACCTGTCCGCAGGCAGGTTTCACAATCTTAAAATTCATAGATGTCTCTGTATTCTCAACGCGGTGTCTCGGCCCAGAAGGAAGAAGTGCATGCTGCCATCCAGCAATTGGACCAGGGGCTGTATCCACAGGCTTTTTGTAAGATATATGCAGATTTTTTGTGTGGTAATGCAGACTGGGTTAATATCATGCATGCTGATGGCGCCGGTACCAAAAGTATCCTGGCCTACCTGTACTGGAAAGAAACAGGTGATGCAAGCGTATGGAAAGGCATCGCACAGGATGCGGTGGCGATGAACTTGGATGACCTGTTGTGCGTGGGTGTGACAGACAACCTTTTATTTTCGTCTACTATTGATCGTAATAAAGTACGGATCACAGGAGAAATATTGCAGGAAGTGATCAATGGCACGCAAGCATTTTTTAACCAGCTGAAATCTTTCGGCGTCAATATTCATTACCTCGGTGGAGAAACCGCCGATGTGGGTGATGTGGTACGAACCATTGCAGTAAATGGAACAATGACCGCACGCTGGCCCAAATCGAAACTGGTGACCAATGAAAAGATTGCAGCAGGGGATGTGATGGTAGGTTTTGCCAGTTCAGGCCAGGCCAGCTATGAAACGGAATACAACAGCGGACTGGGCAGTAACGGATTGACCAGTGCAAGACATGATGTGCTGCATAAATATTATGCTGGAAAATACCCTGAGACCTTCGAGCCCGACCTGAACGAAGAAGTGGTCTATATTGGCAAGAATAAAATGACCGATACGATACAGGTGCCGGGGTTTGGCAGCCTGACGATTGGTAAACTATTGCTCAGCCCGACAAGAACCTATGCACCCCTGATGAAAGTATTATTGGATCGGCATTTCGATGTGATTACAGGGGTGATCCATTGCAGCGGCGGCGGACAAACCAAATGCATGAAATACCTGCCCCGGCCATTAAAAGTGGTTAAGGACAATTTATTTGAGCCCCCTGTGATCTTTAAGCTCATACAGGAAAATTCAGGCGCGGATGACAGGGAAATGTACCAGGTGTTTAATATGGGGCACCGGCTGGAAGTCTTTACCAATGAAGCAGCAGCCGAAGAAATGATAGTTGCAGCCAAACAATTCAATATAGAAGCAAAAGTCATTGGCCGGGTTGAAGCCGCAGCAAGCGCTAACCTTTTGTTGAAAGGAAGTTTTGGTGAGATCACCTATGCATATTAGCAGTAAGGTGCATGTTGAAATGTATTAATTTAGCCTTTATGTCAGAAACAGTAGTATCCATACGCAACGCCAATATCTACCAGGGTAAAAGCCTGATCCTTCAGGACGTAAATTTCGAAGTTAACAAGGGAGAATTTGTTTACCTGGTAGGCAAGACCGGGACAGGGAAAAGCAGTTTGTTAAAGACTTTATATGGGGAACTGACACTTACCGAAGGAATTGCTTCAGTGGTAGGCTTTGACCTGCGTGAAATGAACTGGAAAAAAGTCCCTTACCTGCGCCGTAACCTTGGCGTGGTGTTCCAGGATTTTCAATTGCTGACAGACAGAAACGTACATGAGAACCTGAAATTCGTGCTCAAAGCTACCGGCTGGAAAGACGAGCGGCTGATCGAAGAAAAGATCAATGATGTGCTGGATAAAGTAGGCCTGAAAAGCAAAGGCTTCAAAATGCCGTTCGAAATGAGTGGTGGTGAGCAGCAACGGGTAGATATTGCAAGGGCCTTATTGAATTCCCCCAAATTAATCCTGGCAGATGAGCCCACCGGTAACCTTGATCCTGAAACGAGCGACGAGATCATGCAGTTACTGATACAGATAGCCAAAGATTATGGTACCACTGTTATTATGGCCACGCACGATTTTATCGTTATCAACCGTTATCCTTCACGTATGTTGAGAACAGAAAAAGGACGTGTCATTGACAGTGCAACTGCAATGGCCGAATAAGGACAAGATATCAGCTGTCATCCGACCTCTTTTATCCTAAGGGTCATTCTTTTTAACCTAAATTGTTCTCATATAAGTTGCTGTTAATCAGTAAATTACTGGTTAAAAAAATACATATTTATTTTTTCTTCAATTTCTCCACCTGTTATACACAGCGAACTATTCTTTTCTTAAAATTCAGCCCTTTTCATGTATGTTCGCAGGTACTAAACAGGGATAGCAAGTGAGATTAAAGTCATTAGAGATCAAAGGATTTAAAAGTTTTGCTGATAAAACGGTAGTAAGTTTTGACGAGGGCATTACCGGTATTATTGGCCCCAATGGTTGTGGTAAAAGTAATATTATCGACAGCATCCGTTGGGTGATCGGGGAACAGAAAATATCCGCACTCCGTAGCGAGAATCTTGAAGCACTTGTATTTAATGGAAGTAAGACAAGGAGCCCGAGTGGATTGGCCGAAGTGAGCCTCACATTTGAAAATACCAAGAATTTATTACCAACCGAATTTAGTACGGTTACCGTTACCCGCCGCTTTTATAAAAATGGTGAAAGTGAGTACCGGTTAAACGATGTTACCTGTCGCCTGAAAGACATCCATAACCTTTTCCTCGATACAGGCGTAAGTACCGATAGCTATGCCATCATTGAATTGGGTATGGTGGATGACATCATCAAGGATAAAGAAAACAGCCGCCGCCGCATGCTGGAGCAGGCTGCCGGGATCACCATCTATAAAACACGCAAAAAAGAAGCCAAGAGCAAACTGGATGCAACCGAACAGGATCTCGCACGTATCGAAGACCTGTTGTTCGAGATCAATAACCAGTTAAAGACCTTAGAGAACCAGGCGAAGAAGGCAGAGAAATATTACGAGATCAAAAAAGAATACAAAGAAGTCTCTGTTGAACTGACCAAAGCAGCATTGGAAGGATTTAATACTACCTATAAAGAGCTGAACGAACAACAGGATGCGGAGACCAATAAAAGAGTACAACTCGAGGCAGAAATTGCAACAGAAGAGGCTGCAATTGAACAGGAGAAAGTAGGGTTTATTGAAAAAGAAAGGGCGTTGCAGGCTATGCAGCATGAGTTTAATGACCTGTTGCAAAACCTGCGCAGCAAAGAGAACGAGAAAAACCTTGCCACCCAGAAGCTGCATTACCTGAAAGAAAAGGAAACCAACCTGAGAGATTTTCTGGAAAAGGCAGAGGGGCAGTTAAAAACCATCGGGGATTCGATTGAATACACACAATTACAGGTAGGAGAGGAAGCAACACGACTGCAGGAATTGCAGGACAGGGTGGAAACTTCCAAAATGGATATAGAAGATAAGCGTCGCATCTTTGATGAGAAACGCAGTGGCGTTGATGCCTTAAGAAGCCGCTACCAGCAGATACAACGCAGCCAGTTTGATGCGGAGAAAAAAGTGGCGGTTGCAGATACTTCCATTCAGAACCTGCAACGTGCCAATGCACAATTGACAGACGAACAACAGAACCGGACGTATCAGTTGCAACAGCTGGGCACAGAATTGCAGGAGAAAGAAGCTGCACTGGAAGCCAAACGGATTGACCTGCAGCAATTGCAGGAGCAGCACGAAAGAACCAAGGAGCAGATATTTGAAACGCAGTCACAATTGGAGGTCTTGCGTAACCAGCTGGCCGAAGAAAGCCGTAAGCTTGATGCCAAACGGAATGAATATGAACTGTTGAAAAGCCTGATCGACTCCATGGAGGGTTACCCGGAGAGTATTAAATTCCTGCACAAGAACCCCAACTGGAACCATAGTGCGCCTATTCTGTCCGATATTATTTATGTAAAGGAAGCCTACCGCGCAGCAGTTGAGAATGTATTGGAACCTTACCTTAATTATTATGTAGTGAACAACCTGCAGGAAGGCCTCCAGGCCGTGCACCTGCTGGATGAGCATAAAAAAGGGAAGGCCAATTTCTTTATGCTGGAGAAATTTGCCGACATACATATTGAGTCTCACCAGCCGGCAAACACCATCAAAGCGCTGGATGTTATTGAAGTAGATGCACAGTATCGCAAACTGGCAGAATACCTGCTGGGCAATGTTTACATAGGGGAAAACGAAGAAGCGCTTGTAAACAGTAATGGCGCTGTGGTATTGGAAAAACATGGTAAGTATGTAAAAGGAAAATATACACTTACAGGTGGAAGTGTTGGCTTGTTCGAAGGAAAGAAAATTGGCCGTGCCAAGAACCTTGAGAAACTCTACGAAGAGATTGTTGCGCAGGAAACTGTTGTTAACGCATTGAAAGCTGATATCCAGGCCAGACATAATGAAGTGATCGGCTTTAACGAGCAGCTGAAAGAAAATGCAATCAAACAAACCGAGAATGAGATCAATCAACTTACCAACCAGGTTTTTGCTACCCGTAACAGGATAGAGAACCTGCAGGCCGCACAGCAAAATGCACAACAAAGGATAGAAGATATTGAGATCCGGTTGCAGGATGAACAGGATGCAATCGCAACCACCCGTGATGCGTTGCTGCAACTGAATGAACAGCTGCAAAGCACCACCGAGGAAATGAAAACGGTGGAGCAGGATTACCAGTTGGCTGAACAGGAATACAATTACGCATCGGTTCAGTACAATGAAAGCAACCTCCAGTTAACACGCCAGCAAAGCAAGATTGCCACGTTAAAGCAGGAACTGGTATTCAAAGAAAACCAATTGAACGACCTGCATCAGCAGATTCAGAACAATACGGCTCAACTTTCCGAAGCTTCTGCCAATATCAAAGAAGGAGAAGAATCATTACTGGGTTCCGAAGACCTGCTGCTTGAGCTGATGCGCAAAAAAGAAGAAGAGGAGAAGAAACTGAATGAAGCAGACCAGGCCTACTACAACCTGCGTAATGCTTTGCAGGAGAAGGAAAGCGAGTTGCGTCACAAGGTGAAGAGCAAGGAAATGATTGACCACCTGGTAACAGAGATCAAGGATAAACTGAACGAACTGAAACTGCAGCTGGCCGGTATGAAAGAAAGGCTGAGTGTGGAATTCAAAATAGAACTCGATGAGGTATTAGACCAGGCACGTACTTCTGATGTTTCATTGGAAGAACTGCAGGCTTCTTCAGACCGGATGAAGAAACGCTTAGAGAATATGGGTGAGGTAAACCCGACTGCCATAGAAGCGTTTACTGAAATGAAAAAGCGTTACGAGTTCATCCTGGAACAGAAAAATGACCTTGTGTCCGCCAAAGAAAGCCTGATGCAAACCATACAGGAAGTGGAAGCAACTGCCAACCAACAGTTCCTGGATACTTTTAACCAGGTTCGTGAGAATTTCCAGAAAGTGTTCAAAGCTTTGTTCACAGAAGAAGATACGGCTGATATGATATTAGTGAACCCGGAGAACCTTGCAGAAACCGGTATTGATATCGTTGCCAAGCCTAAAGGTAAACGTCCATCTTCCATTACACAGTTGAGTGGGGGAGAGAAAACATTAACAGCTACTGCTTTGCTGTTCTCTGTTTACCTGATCAAGCCAGCACCGTTCTGTATATTAGATGAGGTGGATGCACCACTGGATGACGCCAATGTTGGCAAGTTCACACAGATGATCAAGAAGTTCAGCGATAATTCCCAGTTCATTATCGTTACCCATAACAAACAAACCATGGGTGCGGTTGACGTAATCTATGGCGTTACCATGCAGGAACCCGGTGTTAGTAAGCTGGTACCGGTGGATTTCAGGAGCCTGAGTAATTAATGTATAAGGGGATTTTTATACTATACCTTGTTTGCTTCGGTTGTTACCTGCTTTTTTCGCGCCAGCCCGATTATTTCGACGGAGAGAAGGCACCTGCAACCATACAGTGGATGAAGGATAGTGTATTAGGGTTGGCTATTCCCCAAGCTGTTTATTCAGACGGACATCAGACGCATGCTATCGATGCCCGCTATTTCTTAAGGAAGTGGAAGCATGGCGACAGGACTGAAGTGATTTATGAAACCGCCAACCCCGGTAAAGCTGCTGTTTACTGTTTCTGGGGCTACTGGATCACAGGGGGCGAATTGCTGGCATCGGTCGTTTTATTATTCGTACTATTTCAGGTAGCTGTCGCCGTAACCAGCAATCCATCACCTCAATCATTACTGGAACAATCAGAATATAAAGAAGAAAAAAAACGTAGGTACCTGGATTGATTGTTTTATCGTACTTTGCCATTGTGTAATAAATACATATTCTTTAAACGCTTGCTATGTCAACCACCTACACGGGCATTAAGCCCCGCCTCAATTTCTGGCAGATCTGGAACATGTGTTTTGGCTTTTTTGGCATCCAGTTCGGATGGAGCCTGCAAATGGGCAACATGAGCGCCATTTATGAATACCTGGGAGCCTCCCCAGAACAAATACCCGGATTATGGCTTGCAGCACCCATGACCGGGTTGCTGATACAGCCTATCATTGGCTACCTGAGCGACCGTACCTGGCACCCAAGGTTGGGAAGACGCAGGCCTTTCTTTTTAATTGGCGCCATACTCAGTTCACTGATGTTGTTTGTAATGCCCAATGCTTCGGCAGTATGGATGGCGGCAGGTATGCTCTGGATACTCGATTCCAGTATTAACATTACCATGGAGCCCTTCCGTGCATTTGTAGCAGATAACCTGGATGAAAAGCAGCGACCATTTGGTTTTGCGATGCAGAGCATGTTCATTGGGCTGGCATCATTTATTGCAGGGTACCTGCCGCAGAAACTGGTTGACTGGGTTGGTGTATCGAGAGATAAAGCCGGTGGTGCTATTCCGCAAAATATTATGCTGTCATTTTATATTGGCGGCGCTGTTTTTTTAATTGCGGTATTGTATACGGTGTTCAGGAGTAAGGAATACCCGCCGTCGGACAGTAACTGGCGGGAAAAAATAAAGGAATCAAATAAAGGGTTTGGTGGTGGTATCAAAGAAATCACGAACTCTATTATGCATATGCCTGACCAGATGAAACGCCTTGCCCTGGTAAACTTTCTTACCTGGCCGGGGCTATTTCTTATGTGGTTTTATTACAGCACAGGTGTGGCAGCAGAAATTTTTGGTGGCGACCCCAAGGGAAGCAGCGACGTGTATACAAAAGGATTGGAATACGCTAATACCACGTCTGCCATACTGAACCTTGTTACTTTCGCTTTTTCGTTTTCATTGCCCTTCTGGGTAAAAAGATTGGGAAAAAAATATACGCATACAGTTTGTTTGCTGTTAGGAGGAGCGGGCCTCATAGCCGTCAATCATATTCATGAGCCTGCTTTTCTTTATATAGCAATGGGACTGGTAGGGATTGCCTGGGCGTCTATTTTATCCATGCCATACTCAATGCTGGCCGGATGTTTGCCCGCTGAAAAGATGGGTATTTATATGGGGATATTTAACTTCTTTATTGTATTACCCGAAATCATCGCTTCTCTTTTCTTTGGAAAGATCATGACTAGCTTTTTGCATAACGACCGCCTGCTGGCTGTACAAGTGGGGGGTGGCTTGTTGTGCCTTGCTGCTGTAGTATGTATGCTGGTGGTGAAGGAAACAAAAGAAAGCCCGGTACAGTAAGCGACCAGCTATAGATAATAGATTAATTGTTCATTATTAAACCTGCCTGACGATGATCAGGTTATTAATCGATATGAATTTTAAAAAAACACTCCTGCTTTCCCTGTGTGCTTTTTTCCTGATGACCCTGAACGCACAATATGCGCAGATTTATCCTGCCAACTGGTTTACCAATATGCAATGGAATAAAGTGCAGTTGATCATTCGTGGCAACCATGATGGATTTAATAAAGAAAAACTGCACATACAATACCCGGGTGTGCAATTGGCAGGTATTCATCAATTAGAGAACGGAAAGTATGTGGCCGTGGACCTGGTGGTAACGGCAGAAGCAAAGCCCGGAAATGTAGCCATTGAATTTACAGATGGCGCCCAAAAACATACTGTTCAATGGCCGTTGAAAGAAAGACGCCCAGGCCGCGGCCGGCAATTTGCGCAGGGCGTAACTGCTAAAGATTTGGTATACCTGGCCATGCCGGACCGCTTCAGCAATGGCGATCCGAAGAATGATAAATTCTCTGATATGCGCGATACGGTTTGCGACCGGTCAAGCGTGTTGTTACGTCATGGTGGCGACCTGCAGGGCCTGACCAAGCACCTGGATTATATGAAAGAACTGGGTGTAACGGCTTTATGGCTGTGCCCCGTGGTTGAAAATGATATGCCGCTGGAAAAAGAACCGATCGGCATGCTGAGTGGTTATCACGGGTATTGGTTCACGGATCAGTACAAAATTGACAAACGATATGGGGGAGAGGATGCTTATCTCAAATTATCGGCAGCCCTGCATGCGAATGGGATGAAGCTGATACAGGATGCTGTATACAACCATATCGGGATCAAACACTGGATGGTAATGGACCCGCCGGCGAAAGACTGGATCAATCAGTGGCCTGGATATACCGGCAGTAACCATCGCGAAGAAGCAGTGTTTGATATGTATGGCAGTGCAAGCGATAAAAAACAAATGCTGGATGGCTGGTTTACGCCGCACCTGCCCGATGTTAACCAGCGCAATCCCTATGTAGCCAATTATTTAATACAACACGCTATCTGGACTACGGAAACCTTTGGTATTGATGGCTGGCGTGTAGACACCTATAAATATTGTGATGAAGCTTTCCTCAACAGGATCAACAACGCATTACTGAAAGAGTACCCATCGTTAACTGTCTTTGGGGAAGCCTGGACGAACAGCATTACCGGCAGTGCTTATTTTGCACGTAACAATATGCAGGTGCCATTCAAACACAACCTGCAGGGCGTGACTGATTTTCCTGTCAACTTTGCGATCCTGGCTACACTCAACCAGCCATTTGGCTGGACAGAAGGAGTGAACCATTTGTACATGACACTGGCGCAGGATGTGCTGTACAAAGAGCCAAAAAATAATTGCATCTTTCTCGATAATCACGATATGGACCGCTTCTATTCGGTAGTCGGAGAAGACATGGATCGTTATAAACAGGGGATCGCTTTATTATTAACACTGCGTGGTATTCCTCAGCTTTATTATGGCACAGAAATTCTCATGAAAAACTTTAAAAATCCGGGTGATGCTATGGTACGTCTCGATTTTCCCGGCGGTTTTCCTGGCGATATGGAGAACAAGTTCCTTGCAGCCGGCCGTACTGACAAGGAGAATGAAGCCTTCAACTATGTCAAAGCACTGGCGCAATACCGCAAAACTTCTTCGGCATTAACCACTGGTAATACCACGCAGTACATTCCTAAAGATGGTGTGTATGTTTATTTCAGGTATGATGCCAAACAAACCATCATGTGCATTATTAATACAAGTGCAAAAGAGGCAGATATTGATTTTGCCAAATTTGAGGAACGTACAAAAGATTATAACAAGGGGAAAGATGTAATAAACGGCACTGAATATGAAAAACGGTTTACCATCCCTGCAAAAGGTGTGAAGATTTTGGAATTGCAGCAATAATGTATCTGGATGACTTTTTCTCAAAACCCACCCCAAACAAGCATTCCGGTATTTTTTCAACAACCGGTGCATAATTCCTGCACCTCATGTTAAGATTGAATTTGTAATGTTGTAATAGAATTTGTGGTTGCGGTACTATTGTTCTGCATTTTACTGCATTAAAAGGGAATCCGGTGACAATCCGGAACTATCCCCGTAGCTGTGATCCCGATGCTCCCCCCGCGGGCATTGTATCTCTGAAATCCTATCGCCACTGTTCCGAATCAAAAGGAATGGGAAGGCTTCAGGGATCGGGAAAGTCAGAAGACCTGCCATAGATTCCAACATATTTGTCATGCTTTCGGGTGAAAGGCAATGGACCGGCTACCTTTTGAGAATCTTTTTCTCTTGTAATCAGCCTGTCTCCTTAACCTGCAAGCGCCTTAAATCATTTAATATGCAGTTGGAAGAAGAAATATTATTGAAAGAGAACAAAGATCGTTTTGTTATCCTGCCCATCAATTACCCCAAAGTATGGGAATTGTACAAAAAGCATGAAGCCAGTTTCTGGACGGCTGAAGAGATTGACCTGGGGGATGACCTGAAGGACTGGGCATCATTGAATGATGGAGAACGTCATTTCATTTCTCATGTACTGGCTTTTTTTGCAGCCAGTGACGGGATCGTCAATGAAAACCTTGCTGTTAACTTCATGAGCGAAGTGCAATTACCTGAAGCCAGGTGTTTTTACGGTTTCCAGATCATGATGGAAAACATACATTCTGAGACATATGCGCTGCTGATAGATACCTATGTTAAGGATCCTGTGCAAAAAGATAAATTATTCCATGCTATTGATACTGTTCCGGCTGTAAAGAAAAAAGCAGAGTGGGCGCTTCGCTGGATAGAGAACGGAAATTTCGCAGAACGCCTGGTAGCTTTTGCCGCAGTGGAGGGTATTTTTTTCAGCGGCAGCTTCTGTTCTATTTTCTGGCTGAAGAAAAGAGGCCTTATGCCCGGGTTGACTTTCAGTAATGAACTGATCAGCAGGGATGAGGGATTGCATTGTGAATTTGCCTGCCTGTTATACAGTATGCTGAAAAACAGGCTATCGCAGGCGCAGGTGTACCAGATCATGGACGATGCTGTTCGGATTGAAAAAGAATTCATTACGGAAGCGCTTCCGGTTGACCTGATTGGCATGAACGCCAAACTTATGCAGCAGTACATAGAGTTTGTGGCTGACCGCTGGATAGCAGAGCT
>JBHAFM010000155.1:0-6351 GCA_041856175.1 Sediminibacterium sp. | reverse complement strand
GCCGGTATCGCCCATGAAGACCTGCGCCGGGAAGGCATTGTACCACAGGAAGCCAATACAGGCACCCACAAAAGCGCCCACGAAAATGGACAGCTCACCGAGGTTCGGTATGTACATGATGTTCAGGTAATCGGCAAACTTGTAGTTACCACTTACATAAACAAACAAACCGATCCCCGCACCAATAATAGCGCTGACACCAGCAGCTAATCCATCTAACCCATCCGTCAGGTTGGCCCCGTTACTCACGGCTGTAATGATGAGCGTGACGATGATGATGTAAATGATCCAGGTATATTTTTCCGCGCCTGCACCCATCCAGCTGATGAGCCTGCTGTAATTGAATTCATGGTTTTTGACGAAAGGAATGGTAGTGATGGGCGTTTTCACCCTGACAAACTTTCTTTGAATGCCATCAATTTTCTTGATCACAATATTCGAATCCTTTGCAAACCGTTCGCCTGCATGCAGTACACTGTCTTTTACAAAAACATCCCCGATGACTTCTCTTTCCACCGTTACCGCATTACTGAAATAAAGTGTTGCACCTATGATGATGCCCAAACCAATCTGGCCAATAATCTTTGAAATGCCCGCCAGTCCATCACTGTCTTTCTTCCTATAAGCTTCCCCTTTCGCCTGTGCTGCTTTGCGTGCCCTGATCTTAAAATGGTCATCCAAGAAACCGATGATCCCAAGCCAAACCGTACACAGGATCATCAGCCGGATGTATACTTTATCAAGATTGGCAAACAACAAAGTAGGTATCAGTATGCTCAGCAGGATAATGATACCGCCCATTGTAGGTGTACCTTTCTTTTGCACCTGTCCTTCCAGTCCCAGATCACGCACACTCTCCCCAATCTGTTTGCGCTGCAGGAATACAATAATGCGTTTGCCATACACCGTAGCAATCAACAGCGACAATAAGATCGCCATCGCAATCCTGAACGTCAGGAACTGGAACATCCCCGCTCCGGGAACATTGAATGTTTGTTTCAGCCAGGTGAATAGTTGGTACAACATAGCCTGTGGTTTATGATCTACAGTTAAACTATCTATCTTCTAAAATCAGCCATCATCCATCAAAATCATTTCCCCAACAACTCAAACATCTCTCTCAACACCTGCTTGTCATCGAACGGGTATTTTATGCCGCTGATGTCCTGGTATTTCTCGTGGCCTTTTCCCGCTACCAATATGATATCGTCTTCTTTGGCAAAACTCACGGCGGTCTTAATGGCTTCTCTCCGGTCTATGATGGAAATGTATTTTCTTTTGGCAGCACTGGTCAGCCCGGTTTCCATGTCTCTCAATATCTGGCCGGCATCTTCTGTTCTCGGGTTATCACTGGTGAAGATGACACGGTCGCTCAGGTCGCAGGCCGACTGTGCCATAACCGGTCTTTTGGTCTTGTCCCTGTCGCCCCCGCATCCCACTACCGTAATGATCTGCTCATGACCCTGGCGTAGTTTCCGGATGGTGGCCAGCACATTTTCCAGTGCATCAGGCGTATGCGCATAATCAACGATCCCTATGATCAGTCCATTGCTGATGATATAGTCAAACCTGCCTTCAGCACCGCTCAGCATGCTCAGCTTCACCAATACCTGTTCCTTATCTTCCCCTAAGCAAACAGCAGCGCTATACACAGCCAGCAGGTTATAGGCATTGAATTCACCAATCAGCCTGAAATGCACTTCCCTGTCATTCACCAGCATCACTAAGCCTGTCAGTACATTTTCGAGAATCTTTCCCTTGAAGACAGTCGCGCTCTTCAGGCTGTAGAAATATTTCCTGGCATGGGTATTCTGCAACATCACTTCGCCCCGCTTATCATCTGCATTGGAAACAGCAAATGCCGATGCAGGCAACTGGTCAAAGAAACTTTTCTTGACACGGATGTATTCTTCAAATGTTTTATGATAATCTAAATGATCATGGGTGATATTGCTGAACAGAGCGCCGGTGAACTGCAGGCCGGTAATACGGTGCTGGTGAATAGCGTGGCTGCTGCATTCCATGAACACATGTGTACAGCCTGCTTCGGCCATCTGTTTCAGCAAAGCATTCAGGCTCACCGCATCCGGCGTGGTATGTGTAGCCGGGATGATGACAGCTCCGATCTGGTTCTGAACCGTGCTTACCAATCCACAGGTATGCCCCAGCTGGGTAAACAGTTTGAACAACAGGGTTGCAATGGTTGTCTTGCCGTTGGTGCCTGTTACACCTACTAATTTCATTTTCAATGAAGGCTCATCATAAAACAAATGCGCCATGTATGCCACCGCTTCCTGTGCATTGTTCACTTTCAGGTAAGTAACGCCATCGGCATACGAGGCAGGCATCTCTTCACAAACAATCACCGCAGCACCCGCGGCAATAGCGTTGTCAATGAACGCATGCCCGTCGGACAATGCACCACGAATGGCCGCAAATACAGACCCCTCCGTCACTTTTCTCGAATCGAGCTGTATCCCCGTTACCTCCCTGTTTGTGGTACCGTGCACTTCCGTTAAGTGTACCTTATATAATATGTCCTGCAATATCACCATAAGGAATTGTTGATTACCGACGCTTTATTTTGAATTTTGACTTTTTACTTTTGACTTCAATTCAGCTCCACACTCACCACCTCCCCCTTCACCACCTGCTGTCCCGCTACAATCGACTGACCCACTACCTTACCTCTCCCCTTCACATTCACTCTCAGTCCCATATTTTCACACAGGTACACCGCATCTTTCAGGCCCATTCCTTTCAGCTGGGGCATTGCTTTCGGGTCTGTTTTTTTCGTGTTCATTACCACAGCGGTATTTTTGCCAGTGATATTGGTCCACTCATCTGTATTACCCGAAGAATCCCTGTAAGACAGTTGCAACCGGTTGGCCACAACAGCCATATCCTGTTTCATGCCCGTATAGTAAAAAGAACTACTGTCTGCTTTCCTTATCCTGGTGTTTGGTTTGTTCGACTGGCGCACATAGGAACTGTACAACCTGTCTGCTATTTCCTTGAATACGGGACCCGCAACAGCACCACCATAAAACACGGCAGCATGTGGTTTGTTCCTGATCACCACAATACAGGAATACTGCGGATTGTCTGCCGGAAAATATCCGGCGAATGACGATTGATAGATCTTATCAGCATAACCCCTGTTATTATCTGCCACCAATGCTGTACCGGTCTTACCGGCAACAGGATAAGGATTGTTTTTAAAGAGCTCAGCTGCCGTACCGGCGATACAAACGCCTTCTAAGCATGTTTTCAATTGTTGCAGTGTTTGTTCGCTGCATATTTTTTCATCCCTTACCACCGGTTCAATTTCTTTCAGCAGCATTCCTTCTTCTTTCACCGCACTCACTAAATAAGGTTTCATCATCCTGCCATTATTGGCCACTGCATTGTAAAGTGATAAGGTTTGCAGGGGACTCACCGCCAGGTTATAACCAAATGCCATCCATGGCAATGTTGTCGGGCCCCAGTATTTTCCACCCGGTTTATAGATCACCGGTCTTTTCTCTCCTGTTAAGTCAACACCTGTCAGCGTATCCATCCGCATCTTCTTCAGGTGCCGTATGAACTGACCGGGCGATGCTGCATAATAAGTAGCAGCAAGCTTGGCCATTCCCACATTCGAACTCAATTCAAAAGCCTGCTTCACGGTAACATCTGTCCTGCCATGCTTCTCACTATCATATACTGTCTGGCCTGCAATCCGCCAGGTACCGCCTTCTAAATTCACCGTCTGGTTCAAAGAAACTTTTTTGTCTTCCAGCAAAGCCATCAGCGTTGCCAGCTTGAATGTGGAACCGGGTTCAGATGGCGTGATGGCATAATTGAAATCTTCCCAATAATTTCCTTCTCCTCTTTTACCTAAGTTGGCAATGGCTTTGATCTTTCCGGTTTTTGTTTCCATCACAATCGCACAACCATGTTCCGCTTCATTTTTGATCATCATCTTCATCAGGGCATTCTCTGTCACTTCCTGGATAAACACATCTATCGTACTTACAATATCTTTTCCTGTCTCGGGCTCTATCTCATAAGTATCATCCACCGGTACTGTTACCCCGCCCGCAATAGAACGCACCAATTGTTTGCCATTCCTTCCTTTCAACACACTGTCATAAGTCATTTCCAAACCCACTTTGTTGGAATCCCTCGCCAGGCCAATGGTCCTGAAAGCCAGCATCTGGTAGGGATTCAGGCGCACCGTTCTTTCGTTGGCGATCAGTCCGCTTTTATACCTGCCCAACCTGAACAGCGGAAACTTGCGAAGCGCTTCATACTGTCTGAAGGTTATTTTTTTCTTCAGTAAAAAATAAGCGCTGTTATCGCGATACCCCTGTTTCAGCAAGGCTTTGTACTCACCGGCTGACTGATCCTTAAACAGATCAGCCAGGCAATAACTCAAAGAATCTATGTTCTCCCTGAACTTCAGTCCATTCTTTTCTCTCAATCCCGCCACCCTGAAATCCATGTAGATATCAAACTGCGGGATACTGGTACTCAGCATCTGCCCGTCTTCACTATAGATCGTTCCGCGCTCTGCATCTATCTCTGTTATTTTCTGGTGCAGGCTGTCACTCATACTCCGCCAATACTTGCCCTGTACCTGCTGTATATAAACCGCCTTCCCAAAAATGGCCACGCATACCACCACCACCAGTATGTAACTGAGGTAAACTCTCCAGAGTATGTCGCGTTTTACTTCCATAATTATTGTTCCCCGGGCTGAAGCCCGGGGCAAAGATTAAGCCCGGGGCAAGTGTTAAAGCCCGGGGCAAGTGTTTAATGCCCGGCTTTCAATCGTTGCGGCATTTCCTTCACCACCCGTAATCCCGATGCTTCTGTTGCTTTTACCACCTGTATCTCTTCGCTTTTAAACATCACTTCACTCTTCAGCGTTTTGTATTCGTATTGCAACTCCTTCAGTTCATTGGAAGTGCTGTTGATCCTGCGCATGGTGCGGTCGGCCATATGTCCGTTGGCGATGTACAATACAGCCAGCACCGACAAGAACAAAAAGAAAGGAATGTTCTTAGTGATCCACTGATAGTTGAGTAAACCTTTCAGGGGATTTTTGTTGGGTGCTGTATTTGTTGTTTCTGTCATTTCTTCTCTGCTATTCTCAGTTTGGCGCTCCGGCTTCTTGTATTTCGCTTTAGCTCTTCTTCAGCAGCAGTGATCGGTTTCTTTGTGATTACTTTCAGCACCGATTCCTTCTTTACAGGCAAGAGGGGGTTATCGGGTGTTTCGTCGAAACTGCCCTGGCGAAAAAAATTCTTCACCACTCTGTCCTCTATCGAATGAAAGGTGATGATGGCAACACGGCCACCTGGTTTTAATACAGCAGGAACCTGCTGCAACATTTCCTGCAATGCCCCCATTTCGTCGTTCACTTCCATTCGCAAAGCCTGGAATACCTGGGCTAAGTACTTGTTGGGATTTCCTTTCACCGCGGGACTGATCAGCGCTTTAAATTGCTCAATGGTGGTTACCTGCAAATGATTCCGTTGTTGTGCAATCTGTCTCGCCAGGGTTTTTGCATTCGATACCTCGCCGTACTGTTCAAACAGTTTGTGCAGCTGCTGTTCGCTGTACGTGCGGACAATATCAGCGGCTGTCAAAGACTGCCTCCTGTCCATACGCATATCAAGCGGGCCTGCAAAACGGATAGAAAAACCCCTGTCGCCTTCATCAAACTGGTAACTGCTCACACCAAGATCGGCCAGTATACCATCTACCTGCGTCACTTTGTGCAAACGCAGAAAGCGCTGCAGGTGACGAAAATTCTGCGGCACAAAAACCACGCGGTCATCAGCAGGAATATTCCGCTGCGCATCCGCATCCTGGTCAAAGGCAAAGAGCCGTCCTGCTTCATTCAACTGCGCCAGGATACCTTTACTATGACCACCACCACCAAAAGTGCAGTCCACATAAACACCGCCAGGTTTGATTGCCAAACCATCGAGTGATTGCTGGTAGAGCACCGGAACATGGTAGTCATTTGCTGATGGCTGATGGCTGATGGCTGATTTGTTTTCTTTTTCTTTCATTGTTTCTTTTTGTTCAGCACTATCATATATCATAAAATCAGACATCAGACATCTTCCCCGTCATCACCTCCTGTGCCAAGCTGCTAAATGTCTCGGGTGAAAAATCCTCAAAGAGCTGTTTGTACTTACCGGCATCCCAGATTTCGAAACGGTCAAGGGCGGCGGCCAGGACGATGTCCTTACTTAAGCCGGCGTATTCCTTCAGCGAGGCAGGCAGGAGCATGCGGCCAGCACTGTCTAATTCTACTTCTGTAGCTCCACCTAAAAACTGACGACGGAATTGGCG
>JBHAFM010000154.1:0-8735 GCA_041856175.1 Sediminibacterium sp. | reverse complement strand
CCTATCCGAGCAGCAGTAAACAAAAACATTTGTCTGAACTTCTTGCAAAGGAGCTGAGGAATATGGGTATTACGGATGCAGCGGCAGATGAGTATGGTTATGTATACGCCACCATACCCGCTAACACTGATAAGCAGGTACCCATCATTTGTTTCTGCAGTCACGTTGATACAGCGCCCGATTGCAGCGGCACGAATGTAAAACCCATATTGCATCCAAACTATACCGGCGAAGATATTATACTGCCTGATGATCCCTCACAGGTAATCAGTGCCAATCATTATCCTTACCTGAAAGCGCATATTGGCAGTGCTGTTATTACGGCCAGCGGATTGACTTTGCTGGGAGCTGATGATAAAAGCGGCGTAGCAGTGATCATGGATATGGCCCATTACTTAGTCACACATCCACATACCAAGCATGGCGTTATTAAGTTGTTGTTTACGCCTGATGAGGAAGTAGGACGGGGAACGGCCAGATTAGACATGGATAAATTAGGCGCTGATTACGCATACACGCTTGATGGCGGGGCATGCGGCACTTTTGAAGATGAAACTTTCAGCGCGGACAGCGTGAAGATGACAATACACGGAGTCATTGCGCATCCGGGCGCGGCAAAAGGTAAAATGGTGAATGCGTTGAAGATAGCGGGAGAAATACTGGCGGCATTGCCTGCAACTGAATGGAGTCCTGAAACGACTGAAAAAAGAGAAGGTTTTGTTCACCCGGTAGGCATGGAAGGCGTGGCTGAAAAAGCGGTCATTGAATTTATCATCCGTGATTTTGATACAGCTCAACTTGCTGCATACGAAACACGGCTGAAAATGATTGCAGCGGACATTGTAAACAAATATCCTAAAGCTTCCATGGATTTTGAAATAACAGAACAATACCGCAACATGAAGGAAATACTGGACCTTCATCCGCAGGTTAGTGCGTATGCAGCGGAAGCGTATCAGCGTGCCGGGCTTACTGTTATCAAAGAACCCATTCGTGGCGGTACCGATGGAAGCCGGCTTAGTTTTATGGGATTGCCCTGTCCCAATATTTTCACAGGCATGCAGGCCATACACAGCAAACATGAATGGATTGGAGTAAAGGATATGGAAAAAGCAGTGGAAGTGCTGGTAACCCTGGTACAGGTGTGGGAAGAGAAGAGCGTTCAGATGAACACCCGTACTTCTGCTGAATAGGTTTCCTTAAATTCTTTTGGGGTACAACCTTTCTTCTTTTTAAAGATGCGGTTGAAATTGGAAATATTATTGAAGCCGCTGTCGTAGGCAATCTCGGCAACGGATTGCGTTGTTTCTATGAGCATACGGGATGCATGCCCCAAACGTATCTCGTTCATACTTTCTACAAAGGTCATACCTGTTCTCGCCTTAAAGAAACGGCTGAAAGCAGACTCAGCCATATTGGTGAGGGCCGCAACTTCAGATAAAGAGACCTGCTTATGGAAATGCAGGTTCATGTATTCCATCACGCGCTCAATCCGGCGGCTGTTATAGGAAACAGGTTCATTGCTGAAAGTGGAATTGGAAAGGATCTGCGGATGCCTTGATATGGAAAGTTCATGCAGGATAGACATCAGTTCCAATACGGAATCAAACCCATCTCTTTTATGCAAACGCAGGATGCGGGAAGAAAGCCACTGTGCCGTTTCGTAGGAGAATGAGATTCCCCGTTGTGATTTCTTCAGCATGTTTCGGATAAAAACAAGTTGGTTCCGATGCAGTAATTTTTCATCGAACAGGTCTTTGTGAAACTGGATGGTCACTTCAGTAATATCATTACTCTTGCATTTATGCTGAACCCAGCCGTGCTGCAGATTGGGGCCTATGAGTACCAGCTCCAGGTCGTCGATCTCTTCTACATGATCTCCTACAACACGTTTGACTCCTTTACCGTTCTTGATAAAATTCAATTCAAACTCGTCATGGTAATGAATGGGAAAATCAAACTCGGTCTTATTGGTCCGGTGAAAGACGGCAAAGCAATCTGACTGGCTGAGCGGAGTGATCTCCTGTAAGATGTTTTTTTGTGTTGACAAGCGTATGGGTTTTATGGCAAGTATCAGATAACTCCTGTAATATCGTCATTTTCTAAAAAATCGATACAAGAAAAAGACAAAATAGTATTATGAAACCTTTTACTATGGAAATAGATTTGAGTAAAGGGCTTCTATAGGGACAAGCTAATGGCTTTATTCGCTGCAAATGACTGGCTGAAAAAATGATTAAGAAAATTAACTACCGGATCATTGGGTGATGTTGAATGAATAAGATTGCAGAAATTACAGCATGAAACTAACGGTGCCCGATGTCATTATTATTGTCTTGTACCTGGTTACCATGTTGGTCATAGGGTGGGTTTTACAGAAAAAAGCCGGCGTAAATAAAGAGCATTACCTGATGGGAGGTAAAAAACTACCCTGGTATATGCTTGGAGTCAGCGATGCATCAGATATGTTTGATATCAGTGGCACCATGTGGATGGTGGCCCTTTGTTTTGTTTACGGGCTGAAAAGTATCTGGATCCCCTGGCTCTGGCCGGTTTTTAACCAGGTGATACTGATGATGTTCTTATCAAAATGGCTAAGACGGTCCAATGCTACAACCGGTGCGGAATGGCTGGCAACAAGGTTCGGGAAAGAAGGTAGAAGTGTACAAGCATCGCATCATGTTGTAGTGGCATTTGCCCTGTTGAGCTGCTTTGGTTTTTTAGTATATGGGTTTGTTGGATTGGGCAAATTCATTGAGATGTTTGTTCCCTGGAACGAAGTAAAAATGTATATACCGTTTACCATATCGAAACAACATGTGGCCCATTTTTATGGCATTATATTCACATTTTTTGCCATGTTCTATGCTATTCTGGGGGGTATGAGGGGTATTGTACTGGGAGATATGATCAAATACGGCATCATGACTGTTGCCTGTATAGCTATTGCGGTTATTGCTATGCAACACCTGGATAAAAGACCCCTGACGGTTCCAAAGGGATGGCTCGATCCTTTTTTTGGCTGGAAACTTAACCTTGACTGGAGTGGTATCATCCCGGATGCAAACAAAAAAATACGGGATGATGGTTTTGGCTTGTTTGGATGCTTTTTTATGATGATGCTTTTTAAAGGTGTTTTTGCAAGCCTGGCAGGGCCGGCACCGAATTATGATATGCAAAAGATACTGGCTACGCGCTCACCTGGTGAGGCGTCTAAAATGAGTGGCTTTGTGTCCCTTATCCTTTTACCGGTGCGCTATGCCATGGTAATCGGGCTCACCGTACTGGGATTGCTTTATTACCGGCAGATGGACCTCGGCACAGCCGGTTCAACTGATTTTGAAAAGGTATTGCCATCAGCGATCAATAATTTTTTGCCGCCGGGCATTCTTGGCCTTGCGTTAACAGGTTTGCTGGGTGCATTTATGGGAACTTTTTCCGGAACACTTAATGCGGCACAAGCCTATATAGTGAATGATATTTATCTCAAATATGTGAATCCTGCAGCATCAAATAAAAAGATTATTCGCATCAATTATATAACAGGTATACTGGTGGCGGTGACAGGGGTGGTGCTTGGTTTTTTTACTACCAGTGTCAATACTGTTTTACAATGGATCGTAAGTGCTTTATATGGAGGATATATAGCGGCTAATATGCTCAAATGGTACTGGTGGCGCTTTAACGCGAATGGCTTTTTCTGGGGGATGATGAGTGGCATTATTGCAGCGCTTGTATTTCCGTATGTGCTGGGCGGACTGCCGCTGTATCATTGGCCCCTGTTATTCCTTATTTCACTGGCAGGCTGTCTGGCAGGCACTTATACCGCGCCACCAACGGAAGAAAAAGTATTAAAAGAATTTTATAGAACAGTAAAACCCTGGGGTTTCTGGCAACCGGTTCACCAGCAGGTGGTGGCTGAAGATCCTCTTTTTGAGGCGAATAAAAGATTCGGACTGGATATGTTTAATGTGGTGCTGGGTATTATTGCACAGCTATGCCTCACCATTTTGCCAATGTACCTGGTACTATCGATGAAGCTGCCTTTACTGGTAACTGTTGCCATACTATTGTTGATTGTGCTGGTGCTGAAACGCACATGGTGGAACAAGCTTGAGCATTAAAAAATTATCTGATAATACTTAAATACAATGCTATGCCAGACTCTTCTTCCGTTCATATTAACGCAGGCGGTAAAGCAGCACAAACATATGATGCTATTGTGATTGGTTCGGGTATCAGTGGCGGATGGGCCGCGAAAGAATTATGTGACCATGGACTCAGGACCTTGTTACTGGAGCGCGGCCGCGATGTTGTACACCTGAAGGATTATCCTACGGCGACAAAAAATCCATGGGATTTTCCGCACCGTGGCCGGCTTCCGGCAGCATTGCTCAAAGAGAACCCGGTTGTGGGCAGGTGCTATGCATTCAGCGAGGCGAGTGAACATTTCTTTCTAAAGGATACGCAACATCCTTACATACAGGAAAAACCATTCGACTGGATAAGGGGTTACCAGGTGGGAGGCAAATCACTTTTGTGGGCGAGACAAACCCAACGGTGGAGCCGGTTCGATTTTGAAGGGCCGGCCAGGGATGGCTTCGCGGTGGACTGGCCGATACGGTATGAAGACCTGGCGCCCTGGTATTCACATGTGGAACGGTTTGCAGGTATCAGCGGCAATAAAGATGGCCTGGAAACATTGCCCGATGGTGAATTCCTGCCACCCTGGGAAATGAATTGCGTTGAAAAAGAATTGCAGCAGAAGATCATCTCACAATACAAAGACCGCCATGTGGTACAGGGCCGTTGTGCACACCTCACAAAGCCCAATGAAATACATATACAACAGGGGCGTGGTCAGTGCCAGGCAAGGAATTTATGTGAAAGAGGATGCCCGTTTGGCGGCTATTTCAGTTCTAATTCCTCCACCATCCCCTGGGCACAGAAAACAGGGAACCTGACACTCAGGACAGGCGCTGTGGTGCATTCCATTATCTATGACGATAAACTTGGAAAAGCTACCGGTGTGCGGGTAATTGATGCGGCAACCAAACAGGCAACGGAGTTTTTTGCGAGGATCATTTTTGTCAATGCTGCCTGTTTGAATACGAACCTTATTTTATTGAATTCCACTTCCGGCCGCTTTCAGCAGGGACTGGGCAATGACAATGGATTGCTGGGAAAATATGTTGCTTTTCACAATTACCGCGGAAGCCTTACCGCATCTTATGATGGGCCACAGGATAAATATTATTATGGCAGGAGGCCTACCCAGGCCATGATGCCCAATTTCCGGAATGTGTACCGGCAGGAAATGGATTTCCTGCGGGGCTATATGGTCCATTTTAGTGCAGGCAGGGGAAGAGCAGGCGCAGAAGGTATTGGCAGTGAGTACAAAACTGCCATTACCGAGGCAGGTGGCTGGGGAATTTATATGATGATGCAGGGAGAGACAATACCCAAAGAGAACAATCACGTGCGCCTGAGTAAAGAACATACAGATGAATGGGGGATACCACAATTGATCACTTCGGTTGGGTATGATGAGAATGATGAAAAAGTATTAAAAGATTTTCTTGAGCAGGGCGCTGAGATGCTGGCAAAAGCAGGCGCTGCCAATATCCATCCCAATGATACCAAACAGGCGCCGGGCCTTGATATTCATGAAATGGGCGGTGTAAGGATGGGGAGAGATCCGAAGACCTCTATGCTCAATGCCTGGAACCAGTTTTACAACTGTAAAAATGTATTCGTGACAGATGGGGCCTGCATGACATCTACCAGTACGCAAAATCCGTCACTCACCTTCATGGCCATCACTGCAAGGGCGGCCAATTATGCCGTAGAAGAATTGAAGCGGGGAAATTTGTAAATTGTAACAGCAATAGCCACTAATATTATTCAAACATAAAACAATCAGCATGCCTAACGATTCACTGCGTATCAACAACAAAGCCACCGCACAGCATACATTCGACGCCATTGTAATAGGATCGGGTATCAGTGGCGGATGGGCCGCCAAAGAATTAACTGAGAAGGGATTGAAAGTATTGATGTTAGAAAGAGGGAAACCCTTGGAGCATATCAAAGACTATAAAACAGCCAGTCTCGATCCCTGGCAATTTGAGCATCGGGGCCGGACTACCGCGGAACAAAGAAAAAAATACCCGGTGATACACAGGGGCTGGGCGGCAAGCGAGGCAGTGATGGATTCCTGGACAAATGAAGAAGATTGTCCCTATACTGAAATCAAACCCTTTACCTGGTGGCGGAGTTACCAGATGGGTGGCCGGTCAATCTTATGGGGCAGGCAAAGTTACCGCTGGAGCGATCTTGATTTTGAAGCCAATGCCAAAGAAGGAGTGGGAACAGACTGGCCTATCCGTTATAAAGACCTGGCGCCCTGGTATGATTATGCAGAAACATTTGCCGGTATCAGCGGATCAATAGAAGGGTTGCCACAATTGCCCGATGGCAAATTCCTGCCGCCGATGGACCTTAACTGCGTTGAAAAAGATGTGGCCGAGAGGATCAAGAAACAATTCAAAGGACAAAGGCACCTGATCATTGGCCGGGTAGCTAACTTAACGGCACCTATCCCGGGAAGAACCCAATGCCAGTTCCGCAACCGTTGCTGGGAAGGATGCCCGTTTGGCGGATACTTTAGCACCCAATCTTCAACGCTGCCAGCTGCTATGAAAACCGGTAACCTTACCGTGCGTCCTTATTCCATTGTTACCAAACTCATTTACGATAAAGACAGTAAAAAGGCAAAGGGAGTGGAAGTGCTGGATGCAGAGACCAACCAGACCTATTCATTCTATGCAAAGATTGTTTTCCTGAATGCTTCTGCTTTGAATTCCACCTGGGTGTTGTTTAATACGGCCACTGATGTATGGCCAGGAGGATTGGGAAGCAGCAGTGGTGAGTTGGGGCATAACGTCATGGACCATCATTATAATCTTGGAGCGTCAGGCACAGTGCCAGGATATGAGGACCAGTACTATTATGGAAGGCGGGCCAATGGTTTTTATATTCCGCGCTTTGCAAATATTGGCAGTGATAAGAGGGAGTACCTGCGTGGCTTTGGGTACCAGGGAGGTGCAAGCCGTTCAGGATGGAGCAGGGATGTGGCGGAGCTCAATATAGGAGCGGCATTGAAAGAAGAACTGACAGAACCGGGCGGCTGGAATATTGGCGCTACCGGTTTCGGAGAGATACTGCCTTATCATGAAAATAAAATAACCCTGGATCCTAACCGGAAGGACAAATGGGGATTGCCGGTATTATCGATGGACTGTGAACTGAAAGAGAATGAATTAAAGATGCGCAAGGATATCGTAGCTGAATTGAAGCAGATGCTCGAAGCGACAGGCGTGCAAAATATCAGGACATGGGATGCCGGTCATGCGATCGGCCATGGCATACATGAAATGGGTACGGCGAGAATGGGGAAGGATCCAAAAACATCGGTGCTGAATGCCTACAACCAGGTATGGGATGCTAAGAATGTATTTGTGACCGATGGTGCGTGTATGGCATCGTCAGCGTGTCAGAATCCATCGTTAACTTATATGGCTTTAACAGCGCGGGCTGCTGATTTTGCTGTCACAGCACTGAAAAAGGGAGATATTTAACCTGTTGTTGCTAACCAGTTTTTTCTGCATTCATGCGTATATTTTTACTGGCTTTTGTTTAAACAAGTGCTAAGGGAGATAACTATTTTTTAAAACTATACAGGTATGGAGCTTTATGCGCTTTGCCGGAATATTGTTTTCCCAGCCTTTTTAAGATATCGAGGTTCAGCATCTTTCTTTGAAAAGTAGTACGCCTTAATTTTTCACCCAGAATGGATTCGTATACTTCCTTTAGTTCTTTCATGGTAAAACGCACAGGCAATAAATTCATGCCAACAAGTTTCTGGTCAAGATTAGAACGAAGGGTTTGTAAGGCTTTTGCAACAATATCTTTATGATCCAGGATAAGTTCCGGCAATAGATCAATATCGTACCATGTGCAGGAATCTGATAAAGCATCTGGTTTGGGAACAACATTTTTATAATTGATAAGCGCATAATAGGCGACAGTAATGAAGCGGTCTAATAGCCAATGCGATGCGCCAGGATTATATCCATTGGCTTTGAGTATAGTTTTAAGCACTTGTGCGTTATGCCTGCTTGTATCTCCAAAAACGTAACATTGCTCTAAGTAAATATTATCCAGGCCGGTCCTTTCTTTTAACCCTCTTCGTACTGCATCATTGAGGTTTTCATTTCTTCGTACAAAACCACCGGGCAGTGCAAAAAATCCGGTATTATGGTATTCCATCAGCAATATTTTTAATTTCTCACCTGAAAACCCAAATACCACTGAATCGTAGGCAATATTGGTGAGGAAACCATCACCAGGTATATCTTCTGCAGGGTTCTTTTGTTTGCTGCGCATTAAATTATTTTTTTGACTAATACTGTTCAAAACTTATACCGCAGATGAACGGATTGCGACCATGCTCAACCGGAGCTGTTTAGGCCGGGATCAAAATAACAATACTTTGATCAGTAATTAAAATAACTGGCACAAAGTAAAAAAAATGTTTTATCATTGTCTCATAGTGTGACAATAAAAATAAACGATTCACATATGAAAAAAACTACCCTGTTCATGGCAGCCGTATTGGTATTTTTTACTGCCACTGCACAAAACAACTACGCCTTTCCCGTACAGGCGAAAAT
>JBHAFM010000153.1:0-7806 GCA_041856175.1 Sediminibacterium sp. | reverse complement strand
GGCGGGAAACCGCTCAGTAATTTGAGATTGGCATATTTCGATTGCGTCACGCCGGGCAACAGGTAAAAGGTAAACAACAGTGCCACTACTCCCAGCATCTTACGGCCGGTACTTATTTTCATTCCCTTGTAATCATGTGGCAGACGAAGCACCCCAAAGAGGTAAAGGGTGAGTCCTGTTCCGGTCAGTATCCACAACCCGATAAACACTTCTCTTTTCAGGATACCCCAATGCATCACCAGGTCGGCGTTTGACAGGAACTTAAATGCCAGCGCCACTTCTGCAAATGCCAATACCTTCTTCACTGTATCTAACCAGCCGCCCGATTTGGGTAAGGAGTGTAACCAGTTAGGGAAAATGGCAAACAAGGCAAAGGGCATGGCTAATGCCAGGCCAAAGCCTGCGAGCCCGGCCGTCAGCTGCATAGCCCCACCACTCAGCGATCCCACCAGCAAAGAGCCCAATATGGGACCTGTACAGGAAAAAGATACGATGGCCAGGGTGAGCGCCATAAAAAAGATGCCGCCAATACTACCCAGCCCGCTTTTTGCATCGGCCTTACTGGCAATACCGCTTGGCAAACTGAGTTCAAAAAAGCCAAAGAAGGATATTGCAAAGAAAATAAAAATGATAAAGAAGGCAATATTCAACCAGGAGTTGGTAGAAATACTGTTGAAGATTTCAGGCTGCACATTGCCCAGTATGTGAAAAGGGATGCTTGCCAATACATAAATCAGGAAAATAAAAAATCCATACAGCGCCCCATTGCGAATGGCTTGTTTTCTGTTCGAAGCCCGCTTGGTAAAAAACGATACTGTTACCGGTATCATAGGGAATACACAGGGGGTGAGCAAAGCAATTAATCCGCCTAATAAGCCTAAAAGGAAGATAGACCACAGCCCGTTACCGGCAATAGTATTTTGCTGTCCGCAATTATTCAGCGGATGGCTGAGGTCAATGGTTGCCAATTTTATTTTAGAAGCGCCTATCGCTGCTGCCACACCGCCTTCCAGATTGGTTTCAAAGGGTTGTTCTGATGCGTTGAATTCATCTGCTTTCCGCAGGTTAGCCGTAACAGTACCTTTCAATGTAGCGGGTACAAACCCATTGATCCTTACCTGCTGCTTTATCTCCACGCTATGTTCAAATACATGAAGTTTTTTATTTTCGAAAACAGGATCGGTCACCACAAGCGGAGCCCTGTTGTACTTTACATCGCCCAGCGCCAGGGCATTTTCATAATCGAAAACAAACTTAGCCGGATCAAGGCCCTCTACATTACTGTTGCTGCCATAGAGATACCAGCCATCGGGTATGGCCGTCCGGGCAACCAGTTCATACAAACCATTGCCAATCTTTTTAGATTCAACTTTCCATTTAAGCAGGGTATCACTTTGCGCCGACAGGAACATACAGGCCAGCAAGGCAATACATAATGCCGGTATTTTTTTCATCTGTGGCGTTGTGATTATTGTAACTTAAGATCAAATGTCTTTTTAACGGGGGGCAGGCACTGGGTATCGTCGCACACCATGTATTCAACTGTACCGCTCACATTGGTCTTTGCATTTCCCTTTATCTTAACTGTCTGCACCAGTTGTAGTTTACCGGAGAAAAACAGCACATCGGTCTGGAAATTCTTATCGTACACTTTCTCCACTTTCCCTATCTCTTTGGTAGCGCCTATCGTAGTTATCAAAGGATTCTTTTTCAAACTCAGTTTGGTTGGAATGGGTCCTCCTTTGCCGGTATGCTGGGAATAAATATGCCAGGGGTTTTCTACTTTGGCCGTTAAGATCACTTCATAAGTATCCGCTGTCTTCTTTTTCGCTTCATAAGTCCAGTTAACCGGATTAGGTGCCTGCGCAAAAGCCATGACTGTTATAAAAGCCAATACTATACTAACTGAAAATCTTTTCATAGGGGTATGTTTTAATTATTAGACGCCTGTGATGGCGGATCCTGACATTTTTTATACAAGAGATTTAGTTCAATCCCAGTATCTCAAATACTTTTTTTCCGTCGAGGTTACCGAGAGCGGTAGATGTAGCCCGCTCAGGATGGGGCATCATACCAAATACATTTCGCTGCTTATTGCTGATGCCTGCAATATTCCTGATAGCTCCGTTGGGATTATGACCGGCATCAATATGACCAGCTTCGTCGCAATACCGGAAAATCACCTGCCCATTGGCTTCCATGGCGTCAAGCGTGGCTTCATCGGCATGGAACCTTCCTTCACCATGGGCAATAGGTATCTTTAAGGCCTGTCCGCTGCCGTTCTTAATAAATACATTTTTGCAGATAAATTGCTGATTGGCATTTTGCAGGAGTACACCGGGGAGCAGGCCGCTTTCACATAAGATCTGGAATCCGTTACAAACACCCAATACTTTACCGCCTTTATTGGCAAATTCAATAACACTTTGCATCATGGGACTAAACCTGGCAATGGCGCCGCAACGCAGGTAATCGCCATAAGAAAAGCCACCGGGAAGAACGATGCAATCATCGGTGGTAAACATACCCAGGTCTTTATCCTTGTGCCAAAGCATGATCACTTCCTTACCCAGGTCATGCTGCAGTGCATCCTGCATATCCCTGTCACAATTAGAACCCGGAAAAACAACTACACCAAATTTCATATCTGAATTTTTTCAGTCCGCAGTGGGACAATCAGTCAATAAAAGAAGGCGTAAAGGTACAAATTGACCCGTTAAGGTCTGCCTAATTTTTAACCAGCAACCAGTTATTATATACAATCACCCCTGTGGCCAGCCAGAACAGCAGGTTGGGCAGGGCGAGGCGGCGGGGATTGGCAAAAGCATTGGAAACAAAAGCTGCCAGCGGCACCAGGCTCATGATGGCCGATTCAATCCCTCCGTAGTAGAAAATAAAAGGAACAGGCAAAAGGATCAGCAGCATCACCATCATCACTCCCCAGTTTTTCCGTATCTGTATCACCATACGGTTCATACTTTGCTGCCAATGATACAGGCCAACCAGCAACAGTAGCAGTAATAATGACAAACTGGTTACCAGCAGCGTATTCCATTGTTTAATAGGAAACCCAAGGTGCAAAATAGGCAGGAAAGATTTATAAGATGCCAATCCATCTGTCAGAAACAGCCAGGAAAACATAAAATAGAAAGGCAGTAACACGCCCATCAGCAGGATCAGCCACTCTGCCAGCCTGAAGGGTCGTACCACTGCCAGGGCAAACAATACCACCCCTATCAGTATGGCGGTTGGATGATAACACAGGACGGATGCTCCAACAATCAACCCTGTATTAAACAACATGGTTTTAGGAGAAGGATTGTTGTATAATTTACTCAGCTTGATAAATATCCATATCAGCAGGAAATTAGACACCAATGCGGCAGATATGCTACACCATTGCATCAGCACGGCAGACAACAATACGTAGGTCATGGCGATGACATACGTATTGCTTTGAAACATCCGGAAATGATTCAATACCATATTCAGCCGGATCGCCTGGATCAATACAACACCATGATAGATCACAAATAGAAAAGTCTGGGGCTGCCCTGTTATGTATTTGGCAAGTACCAACGAAATCAGTCCATCATTTGTACCGGTAATTACAGCAGGTGTGTTCACAAAAAAATGCAGGTGCACTCCAATGCTTAACACAACCAGGAAAAAAACATTGGCGATTGATTTATCTCTGAATAAAAAGACCACGCTGAAAGATATTAAAATTCAATTTTTGCAAAACAGGTGAAGCCCCTGTACTGACAGGGTACAATAATCTGGTGAGCGCCTACCTGTTTGGCATGGCGGGGCATAAAGTCATATCCCTTATCCAGGTTCTTAAAAGTAGGGTTGCGGTTGATCTGTCCGGATGGAGCAATCGCCTGATCCGACAAAATCATATCACGTTTCTCCTGAACATTGAACAGGAAGTGTAATTCATCGCCGCTGTTCACAAGACCATAGCCGATAAAATTATCGCTGTTGTCGTCATACTGCGCTTTACGTATCACATTGCTCCATTCCATCTTGCCCGAAGGATCAAAGGAGACCACCGCAATATTATCAGCAAAATAGCGGGTAAGAGTTGTATTAAATGCGCTGGAACGCCACCAGGGGTAATAGCCCAACGGACTGTTCCATGAGTAATAATCCATGGGCGACCAATAGGGCGATCCGTACAGATAATCCCAACGGTTCAATGCGTTGCCACGCGAAGTGGAATAGGCGGCTTCAGCAATGATCAGGAATCCGCCATCTTTTTTCAGTACAATATGTTTCAGGAAATAATCGTTGAAGGCAGCTTTGATATTACCATCGCTCCTGGCATCAGCCCTGAACTCTTCGGAAAAAGTGGTGGCGGCGGTGAGTATTTCAGCTGCTTTTTGCTTGTCCCACAAATAATAATACAACCCTTCTATATTACCCCGCCTTGTTTTACTGAAGAAGGAAGTGATGATATAATGTTTGTTGATATTATCTACTTTGATCCTGATATCATCTAAAAAAAGATTATTCAGCCGGAGATCCCTAGTTGAAAAATCATCTCTCAGGGCGGCTTTTGTGATCAGTGTGATCTTGTTGATATTATCATTCTGCGAAGTGCCGGAAGCCCTTATGCAGGCAAGGTCGCCGTCATTGTCCACCGAAAATTCCGACAAAAAATCATTCCGTTGCGGCATAGGTATGGTGATTCGCGTTTTCTTCAACAGGGACAGGTCTTTGTCAAATAGGCAGGTAGTAAGGATATGTACCCGGTCACTGCGGCTGTTGATCTTGAATACCATGATTTTCTGCTTGTCCTCACTGTTGATCACAGCATATATTTTATTGCTTGCGGCGTAGTTGATATTTGTTGTTGTGTCGAGCAAAACAGGATCGCCTACTTTTTTACCATTGGCATCAATCTTTGCCGCCATGCAGTAAAGCACACTTTTTTTCTGGTATTGGTAAAAAATATAGGCAAAGTCTGCGTAGGAGAGAAAATCGGTATTTAGTACCTTATCTGGAAAAAAGTCGAGCCTGTTCTTCGACACAACTTTCATGTCGTTATCATACACACCAACAAAATGCTGGTCGCGGTAACCTTTATACACCAGTATTTTTCCACTCATCCTGCCCAGTATCTCAAAATTCAGGGCACGGGCATCGTCCCTGTCCGGATCCGAATAAGTGATCTTCTGCGCAATACCGGTCAGTCCCGCTAAAAAAAGACCGATCATAAGTAGAGTTACTGGCTTTTTCATTTCCTGGGAAGGATTTATGATTCAAATGTACGGGAAAAGGAAAGCAAAGTAGTTTTCCTCTACATTTGTTAAAGATTAACAGATATTAAAAGCAACCAACAACCATCCCGGCGTGAGCAAGAACTTTAACAGGGTTACCACTGCAGGTCTGATCATTGCATTGGGAATCATCTACGGTGATATAGGTACGTCTCCACTCTACGTTCTAAATGAAATCATCAATGGCAGACTGATTACCGAACAATTGATATTGGGATCATTGTCCTGTATCATCTGGACACTCACATTGCAGACCACGGTTAAATATGTGATCCTTACTTTAAAAGCGGACAACAAAGGTGAGGGAGGCATTTTCAGTTTATATGCACTCGTTCGCAGAAGGCGCAAATGGTTAGTGGTGCCGGCCATGCTCGGCGGCGCTGCCTTACTGGCCGATGGTATTATTACGCCACCTATTACTGTTACCTCGGCTATTGAGGGCCTCCGGCAGTTACCCGGACTGAGAAATATTGAGCAGTCTACCATTATTGCGATAGTGATTGCCATCATTACCTTATTGTTCTTCATGCAGCAATTTGGAACCGCCTCTATTGGAAAAATGTTCGGGCCTATTATGGGTATCTGGTTTGCCATGCTGGCGGTATTGGGTTGTTCCCACCTGCTGGATGATATGCATATTTTCAGGGCACTTAATCCCTATTATGCCATTGAACTGCTCACCACTTACCCCAAAGGTTTCTGGTTATTGGGAGCGGTGTTTCTTTGTACTACGGGTGCCGAAGCTTTGTATAGTGACCTGGGGCACTGTGGCCGGGGCAATATCCGTATCTCCTGGATCTTTGTTAAAACCTGCCTGATCCTGAATTACCTGGGGCAGGGTGCCTGGTTGCTTGCGCATCACGAGGGCCAGGTGATCCCGGCACAGATGATGGCGGATGGTTTTAACCCGTTTGTAAACGTCATGCCACAATGGTTCAAACTGGCAGGTATCACTATCTCAACGATAGCAGCCATTATTGCCAGCCAGGCATTGATATCCGGTTCCTTTACACTGATCAGTGAGGCCATGCGGCTCAACCTCTGGCCCAAGATGAAAATTCATTATCCTACCGAAGAAAAAGGCCAGTTATACATTCCCGGGATCAGCCTGTTGTTGTATATCGGCTGTGTGGGCATTGTTATCTATTTCAAACAGTCGGCTAACATGGGTGCCGCATACGGATTAGCCATTACCATGTGTATGATCAGCACATCGATCCTCTTTGCCAATTTCTTAGTGAGCCGAAGGGTGCTGCCCGCGTGGATCTATCTATACCTGTTTGTGTACATTACTATTGAGTCGGCATTCCTGGTAGCCAACCTTGAAAAATTCCTCCACGGCGGTTATGTAACACTGATCGTCGGAGGCGGATTGTTTATGGTGATGTATGTATGGTTCCGCAGCCGCAAAATCAAGAACAGGTATGTAGAATTCGTTCGGATGGAGCATTATATTCCCATGATCCAGGAACTGAGCAACGACAGGACCATCCCAAAATATGCCACGCACCTGGTGTATATGACCAGTGCCAATAACCCCAAGGAAATTGAGCACAAGATAATTTATTCCATTCTCAATAAAAAACCCAAGCGCGCCGATATCTATTGGTTCGTACATGTGGATGTACTCGATGATCCTTATACCTGTGAATATACAGTAGAGCACATCATACCCAATGACATCATCCGTGTTGAATTCAGGTTAGGCTTCAGGGTTGAACAAAGGATCAACCTGATGTTCAGAAAAGTAGTGGCAGAGTTGGTGAACAATAAAGAAGTGAATATTACCAGCCGTTACGAAAGCCTGGAAAAGAATAATGTAGTGGGCGATTTCCAGTTCATCGTATTGGAAAAATACCTCAGCCAGGATAATGAATTACCCTTCTTTGAGCGGATAGTGATGAAATTGTATTTCTGGCTCAAGGAAATAAGCTTGGGTGAAGAAAGGGGTTTTGGACTCGATCCCAGTAATGTAACCGTGGAAAAATTCCCATTAATAGTAGCGCCTGTTTCCAAGTTAAGCCTGAAAAGAGTATATTCGGAAGGGAATGATTTCGAATGAGAGAAGCAATCCTAACAATCCTTGTCTTTGGCGGCTATATCACTTTATATCGTTTCGGGTATTGCAGTACTGTCCCTGCTCGCTTACCTGGTGCAGGAGCGGCTGCTATCCAAACCGGAGAAGTTAAAAGCTGATTTTCATTTTCAGTACGATATCCCTTTCAATGAATTGTTTTTTGATCCGGCACCAGGCGTTCGTATCAATGGGCTTCATTTTTATCGCAGGGAGCCGAAGGGACTGATACTCTACCTGCATGGCAACTCGCGCAGTATCATTAGAAGCCTCCTGCAACTCAACATCCAACCCCGCTTCACCCAATAACCGGCACCACATTGTTCTGTTTGTTCTTCTTGATCTTCTCCGGCACTGCTGCAACAATTTCGTGGTGGAGGATTTCGATCAGTCTTTTTTTCACAAAATCACGATGTACTACAATGCTTACTTCGCGCATAGGAGTAG